>JAZUFP010000101.1:0-3872 GCA_045640765.1 Acutalibacteraceae bacterium | reverse complement strand
ACCGGTGTTTATAACGGAAGCGGAAACCATTATACGATCGAAAAGATCCGCATTAAAAACACCTGGTTTTCGACGCGCTTCTCCTCGAAAAACGTTTTTAACGACGGCATTTTCGTGGATCTGCTGATCTATGACCGGACGACCGAAAATAAATTTTTCCAGAAATTGCAGGTGTTCTGGCTGGCGGCACTGACGACGTTGATCTATATCCGTTGGTACAATATTCCGCGCAAGAATTATCATTACCAATTCAGTAAAAGGTTTTTGCCGCTTATGCGCCTGGTCCCGATGAAGGTATATCACAAGCTGTTCGATTGGGCGGCCTGTCGTTACCGCCGCAAAAAGAATACCACGGTGCTGATCGATACGGTCGGTAAAAAACTGATGGCAGGCCCGCTGCCGATCACCGGCCTGGAAGAGGTCGAGGACGTTGAATTCGCCGGCGTTACGGCTATGACACCGGTCAATCCGGTACCGTATCTGAATTACGCCTACGGCCCGGATTATATGGAAAAACCGCCGCTGTCCAAGCGTAAATGTCCGCACAATTTTGCCCGGATCGATCTGGGCGCTTACGTGTTCGGTGAAACCCATCCGAAATTCCGCGCGGTCGATCTGCGGGGCGAACTCTGGGAGATCGAAGACGACGAAACAAACGAATGATCATACCGCGATAGAAAGGATCTTGCTTTATGAAATGTCTTGCTGTGGGAGATACGTTTATCAATAATGAAATGATGCGTACCGCGATCGAAAAATACGAAGATCTGATCACCGAATGCAAATACCTGTTTTTCGGCAAACGCGACCGGAAGCGTATGCGCGACACCGTTAAACTGATCGAAATGGGCGGACGTGACCAATGTGTCCTGCCCGCGGGGTATCTGGAAGCGATCGAAGACGCCGAAATCCTGATCGTGCATCTTTGCCCGGTCACCGAAGAGGTGTTGCAGCACGCGAAAAAACTGAAATATATTCTCTGCAACCGCGGCGGTACCGAAAACGTCGATATCGAAGCGGCGACCGAACGGAAGATCAAGGTGCTGACCAATCCGGCACACAACGCCAACGCCGTCGCGGAATTCACCGTCGGTTTGATCCTCAGTGAACTGCGGAACATTTCCCGCGCCCATTTCGCTTTGAAAAACGGCGAATGGCGTGAAAAATTCCCGAACTCCGGCAGGATCATCGAAATGAAAGATCTGACGGTCGGCATTGTCGGTTTCGGCAGCGTCGGGGAACTGGTCTGTGAAAAATTAAGCGGTTTCGGCTGTAATATCCTGATCTCCAACTTGTTCGAGCCGGAACGCACCAATCCGAATATCCGCTGGGACAAGGTACGGTATGTGGATCTGGAAGAACTGATTTTGAATTCGGATATCATCACCCTGCACGCGCGCAGCAACAGCAAAAAGCCGATCTTCGGCACGCGCGAGTTTGAAATGATGAAGCCGACGGCGTACTTTATCAACACCAGCCGTTCTTATATGGTCGATTACAACGCGCTGTATGACGCGCTGAACGAACAGCAGATCGAGGGCGCCGCCATTGACGTCTTCGAGGTTGAACCGCTGGGCGATCACCCGTTCCTGCGGTTGGATAACATCACGCTGACCAATCACCGCGGCGGCGATACGCTGAACGCTTACGCCGACAGTCCGGCAATGATGCTTTCCGAATTGAACCTGTGGCTGAAAGGGGAAAAACAGCCGCGCTTCTGGGCAAATAAGAATATGTAAAAAACACCGCCATACGACAGTATGGCGGTGTTTTTTGATGCGGTCATTTGCCAAAAGGGCATTTTCAGACTTGTTATCTTTTTCTTTCCGGGCCCTTCGCGGGAACGGTCGGGTGTTCGTTTATTCTTCGGTGTATGCTTTGTAAAGGGAAGCATACATACCGTTCCGCGCCAGCAGGTCGTCATGCGTGCCGGTTTCGGCAATGCCGTCCCGGGTCAGCACCATGATCTTGTCGGCGTTCTTAATGGTGGTCAGGCGGTGGGCAATGGTCAGCGTGGTACGCCCGTGCGCCAGCTTTTCAAGGGAGTGCTGTACCAGCCGTTCGCTTTCGTTGCCCAGCGCGCTGGACGCTTCGTCCAGAATCAGGATCGGCGGATTTTTTAAGAAAACACGCGCAATGGAAATGCGCTGTTTCTGTCCGCCCGAAAGTTTGACGCCCCGTTCACCCACGTAGGTTTCGTAGCCGTTCGGCAGTTCGCGGATAAATTCATCCGCGCCGGCAAGACGGGCGGCTTCGTAAATCTCTTCGGGGGAAGCGTCGGGTTTGCCGTAAGCGATGTTTTCCATTACATTGCCCGAAAACAGGTATACGTCCTGCTGGACGATGCCGATATGTTCACGCAGACTGGCAAGGGTCACGTCGCGGATATCGGTTCCGTCGATGGTGATACTGCCGTCGTCGATCTCGTAAAAGCGGGGGATCAGGGAACAGATCGTGGTTTTGCCGCCGCCGGAAGGTCCGACCAGCGCCACGTTTTCACCCGGACGGATCAGCAGGTTCAAATGCTCTAACACCACGCGGTTTTTCTCGGAATAGCGGAAGGTCACGTCATCGAATCGCAGTTCGCCTTTCGGCGCGTTCAGCGGACGCGCTCCCTTGCGGTCCACGATATCGGGATCGGTATCCATGATCTCGGTAAAGCGTTCAATACCGGTCATACCGCGCTGGAACTGCTCGGCAAATTCCACGATCCGCCGGATCGAAGTCAGCAGGGTGTTGACAAACAGTAAGTAGGCGATCAGATCCGCCGCGGAAATGCGGTCGTAAATAATAAAGATCGCGCCGGCAATGACCACGACGATATACATCAGTCCGTCAAAAAAACGGGTGAAAGACTGGAACGTGCCCATGTACCGGTAAACTTTGGATTTGATATTCAGAAAACCGACATTGCCGGTCTTGAATTTATCTTCCTCAATGTTTTCGTTGGCGAAAGACTGTACGACACGAATGCCAAGTAGACTGTCCTCAACCTTGGAGTTCAGCTCCGCGACGACCTTTCGGGATTCCCGGAAGCCGGATTTCATTTTGCGGTTGTAGATCATCAGCACGATCACCATGGGCGGCACGATCGAAAAGATGATCAGCGTCAGCGGCACGTTGATGGTGCAAAGCAGGATAAACGCCACCGCGATTTTGACGAACGCGATGAAAAATTCTTCGGGGCAGTGGTGCGAAAACTCGGTCACGTCGAACAGATCGCTGGTAATACGGGACATGATGGTGCCGATCTTGGTGTTGTCGTAGAAGGTAAACGACAGTTTTTGCAGATGGTGGAACATATCCCGCCGCATATCGGTCTCGATACGGGTCCCCATGATATGCCCGTAGGTCGCCATATAGTAGTTGGCAAAGGTGTCCACCAATCGCAGGAACAGGTAAAACAGCCCGACTTGCAGGACGAAAGTCACGGTCAGATCGACCGGTGTCGCGGTCGCGCGGTCGGTGATCTCGCGCACGATCATCGGCAAAACCAGTTCGCAGACGGTCGTCAGCGCGGCACAGAACAGGTCAAACAGCATAATGCCGACGTACTTTTTATAGTAGGGCAGAAATTTTCGGATCAGTTGTATCGTTTTCATATCATTTCAGGAAACCGTTGACGATCTCCTCTTCCGCCTCCTGTTCGGTTAATCCCAGCGTCATCAGTTTGATCAGTTGTTCTCCCGCGATTTTTCCGATGGCGGCTTCGTGGATCAGGGAAGCGTCGATATGGTTGGCGGAAAGCTGGGGGCTGGCACTGACTTTGGCATTGTCCATAATAATGGCGTCACATTCGGTATGCCCGCTGCAAGCGGCGTTGCCGTTGATGTTAGATTTGAAAAACTGGGTGGAATTTCCCTTTGCGACCG
>JAZUFP010000100.1:0-4334 GCA_045640765.1 Acutalibacteraceae bacterium | reverse complement strand
CGCAAAAGAAGTCAACAGCGTTCTTCCCTTTTTCGTGAAAAGGTTTTTCAGCGAAAGACCGAAAGCCGTAAATATTGACATGGACGGTTTCCGTTCTGTCTTCTTCTTGGGTTTCTTTTCAACCGGCTGTTCTTCCGGCATTTCATTATTTTCAACGATCGGAGAAGAATCGTCGGTTATAACCCCGTCCAGCATTCGGATGATACGGGTAGAATACCGTTCCGCCAAATCGGGATTATGGGTCACCATAATGACCAGCCGATCCTGCGCGATCTCTTTCAATATCTCCATGACCTGAACACTGGTTTCGGTGTCCAAAGCACCGGTCGGTTCATCAGCCAAAATGATATCCGGATCATTGACGATGGCGCGTGCAATGGCCACGCGCTGCATCTGACCGCCGGACATTTCACTCGGCTTTTTGCGCAGCTGATCGGAAAGTCCGACCTTTTCCAGCGCCGCTTTTGCGCGGCGGCGGCGTTCCGCCTTCGGCACGCCCGAAAGCGTCAGTGCAAGTTCGACGTTCTGCAATACACTTTGATGCGGGATCAGATTATAGTTCTGAAAGACAAAACCGATCGAATGGTTGCGATATGCATCCCAATCCCGATCTTTATAATCTTTAGTGGAGCGGTCGTTGATGATCAAATCCCCTTCGGTATAATGATCCAAACCGCCGATAATGTTCAACATGGTGGTTTTTCCGCATCCGGAAGGACCGAGAATGGATACAAATTCACTTTTTCTGAATTGAAGATCAATTCCCTTCAACGCGCGTACAACACCGCCGCCGGCAGGATAATCTTTTGTAATTGCTTTTAATTCAAGCATGAAACGATGCCTCACTTTACAGAATGAAAACATTATAATGCCGCGGAAATATCATTGTCAATATCCGTCGGTTGAATTAACACAATTTTTACAGTCGGTTAACAAAATATAAAGCAACCGAAAACACATCGGTCAGCAAATGCCTTTACACCATTATAGCCGAAACGGTGTAAAATATTACCTCAGTCATGCAAATATATGGTTCGATCATTGCGGTGCTTGTATACACTTAAAACAAGCCCGACACCAAGGAAAAGGCAAAACAGCGAAGTACCGCCGGCCGAGAAAAACGGAAGAGTGATACCGATGACCGGCAAGACCGAAAGGCACATGCCGATATTGATACTCATCTGCGCAAAAATCATAGCAAAAAAGCCCACACAAATATATTTACCTGCATTTTTGCGGCAGATACGCGCAGTGTGGATACTTCTGAAACAAACAGCGATCAGCAAAATCACGACCGCCATACAACCAATCAAACCAAGTTCTTCACCGATACTGACAAAGATCATATCGTTGTGCCCTTCCGGCACACCGCCGATCGAGGTCAGATCACCCTTTAAGAATCCCTGTCCGGTCAAGCCGCCGTTCGCAAGCGCAATGCGCGCGCGATACTGCTGGAAGCCAATGCCCTTGATATCGGCATCAATGTCAAACATATTGATAATACGGGCGCGCTGATCCTCGTTCATTACCAAAAAATATATCACGGGGGACGCGGCACCGGCAACCAAAAAAGCCGTCAGGAAATACTTCCAGGAAACCCCCGCCGCAAACATCATGCATAATACCATTACGGCAAAAACCAAAGCCGTTCCGTCATCACCCTGAAGGTGGATCAGTACGACCGGAAAAGCGCCGTGAACACAAATCAGAAACAAGGTACCGATTTTATTGATATTCTTTTTCACAGCGCTCAAATGGGCGGAAAAAGTGACAATAAAGCAGATTTTCATCAATTCAGACGGCTGGAAAGTAGCCAGACCGAGATCCAGCCAGGCCTTATCGTCCGTGCCCTCGGGCGCAAACCCGATAAAGAAAGTCAAAACGACCGGCACAACGCCTAATATCGCCAGCAAGTACCAAAACTTCGTATACCGTTCAAAGTCGATCAGCGAGATGATAACGGCGGCAATAATACCGGCAACCATCATTCCGCCCTGCACAAGTACCGCACGGGCTGATCCGTCATGCCGCGTGGCGGAATATACCGCGACACAGCCGTAACCGGCGCAGGCAACGCACAAGATAAAGAAAATTTTATCGGTTTCACGAATAAAATCGGCAATACCGGAAAAAAGTTTACCCACCGGCTCACTTCCTTTCAAAACGGATTGTTTTTATTATATTAGAAACAGCCGCAATAATCAAGTCTTTTATGGAAAATTATTATCCTTTTGCCGTTGACACCCATAATGAAATATGATATAATTTTAATACGTATATGGCTTGGGGGCGGTAATTATTTTTACGCAATTTCATTCTGAAAGTCCTGCTGAAACCGAACAGTTTGCCGCCGATCTTTCACAAACTCTTTCAGGTGGGGAAATTATTGCTTTCCGCGGTCAGTTAGGTCACGGAAAAACTTGTTTTGTGCGCGGTCTCGCGAAAGGGCTTGGCTGTAGCGACACCGTCACCTCCCCGACCTTTGCCCTGGTCAATGTTTATGAAAGCGGCAGATTACCGCTTTATCATTTTGATATGTACCGTGTTTCCGGTTGGGAAGATTTATATTCGACCGGGTATTTCGACTACGCGGAATCGGGCGGTGTTCTTGCCGTGGAATGGAGCGAAAACATCGAAAACGCTCTGCCGGATGACGTGATCACGGTCACCATTACCCGTTCCGGCGATACCGGCCGGGATATTACTGTCGAACGGAGGGAAAAAGAATGAAAATTCTTTCTGTTGAATGTTCAGCCGGACCCGCTTCCGCTGCTGTTTCGGAAAACGGCAGAATTCTGTCCTCCGCTTTTTGCAACGTCAAGTTGACCCATTCCCAGACTTTAATGCCGATGATCGAAAGTGTGCTGAAAAATTCGCTTTCCGCCATGGACGATATTGACGGTATCCCCGTCGCGGCAGGTCCCGGCACTTTTACGGGGATCCGTATCGGGATCACTGCGGTGAAAGGGTTACCCGCCGCGAAAAAAATTCCCTGTGTCGGTGTTTCCACACTGGAAGCCATGGCTTACGGCTATTTGAATCAAAACTGCATTGTCTGCCCCGTTATGGATGCGCGCTGTAATCAGGTATACAATGCCCTTTTCCGTGTTGAAAACGGCGTTGTGACCCGTTTATGCGACGACCGTGCGTTAATGTGCGATGAACTGGCTGACGAAATCAAAAAAACAGATATTTCTCTGCCGATTTACATTATCGGTGACGGTGCCGATTTGTTCTACCCGTACGTCTGTGAATTACCGCAGACGTATTCTGCCGATGAATTCCATCATTGGCAAAATGCCGTTCTTGTTGCGCTTTGCGCACAGAAATATTTTGAAAACGATCGTACAGTCCCGGCAGCTGATCTGTTGCCGGTTTATTTGCGCCTGCCCCAGGCGGAGCGTGAATTAAAAAAGCGTCAGGAAGAAAGGAAAACAACGTCATGAAAATTGCAGTCGGTTGTGATCACGGTGGCTTACAGCATAAAAACGCCATCGCGGAACACTTGAAAGAACGTGGATTCGACGTCGAGGATTTCGGCATTCACGAATCCAAATCGGTCGATTATCCCGATATTGCCTATCCCCTTGCCAAAAGCGTCGCAAAAGGAGAATGCGATTTGGGAATTCTGGTTTGCGGAACCGGGATCGGAATGTCTTTGGCCGCCAATAAGGTAAAAGGGATCCGTGCCGCGGCTTGCAGTGAGCATTTTTCCGCAAAGTATACGCGACTGCATAATAATTCCAACATCCTTTGTCTCGGCGGTCGTGTCATCGGCGTCGGAACTGCGCTGGAACTTGTTGATTTATTTGTTGATACCGATTTTGAGGGCGGTCGCCATCAAAATCGTGTGGATAAAATCCTTGCAATCGAAAACGATCAATAATATGGAGGAAATGTAAAATGAAACAGGAATCTAACAACGTATTTATCATGGATCATCCGCTGATCCAACACAAACTTGCCATTCTTCGTGATGAAACGACCGGAACGAAACAATTCCGTGAACTGGTCAGCGAAATTGCCATGTTGATGTGTTATGAATCCACCCGTGATCTTCCGCTGGCGGACGTCGATGTCAAAACACCGGTCGATATTGCGCACGCCAAAGTGCTTGCCGGCCGTAAAATGGCTATCGTGCCAATTCTGCGCGCAGGTCTCGGCATGGTCGACGGCGTACTGAATCTGATTCCGTCTGCCCGCGTCGGTCACATCGGAATGTACCGTGATCCAGAAACCCACAAACCGGTCGATTATTACTGCAAAATGCCTGCCGATCTTGACGAAAGAGACGTTTTCCTGCTGGATCCGATGCTGGCGACCGGCGGCAGCGC
>JAZUFP010000099.1:0-4906 GCA_045640765.1 Acutalibacteraceae bacterium | reverse complement strand
CAACCGGCGGCACAAGCACCGCAGGAGCAGCACTTATCGGCATCGATCTCGTAATGTTCAGCGCCTTCGGCGATCGCGTCGCAGGGGCAGCCGGCGGCACAAGCGCCGCAACTGATACAAGCATCGGAAATTTTGAAAGCCATGGTTTTCACACCTCCGTCCGAGCAAATCGGATTCAATATCCGTACCCTATTGTAACACATTTCGTCCAAAATGCAAGAAAAATTATTTTTTTCGACCATTCGGGCGAAACAGACCGGATTTATTCCCCGTTATTGTTGTTCTGACGGCGGCGGGAAATCAGTTGAACGTCGTCGCGTTTACACTTGGTCGGAGCCGCGTCGTTACCGTTGAATTTGACCATCAGGTTGCCCGAAATGGGGTTGGAATCGACCACCGTGCCGACCATGCCGGACATCTTGACCGTCGCACCGACCGGCGGCGTAATGGTGGCGAGATACTCATACGAATTCTGTTCGTATTTCAAACAGCACATCAGTCTGCCGCAGCTGCCGGAAATGTTAGTCGGATTGATCGGCAGGCCCTGCTCTTTTGCCATTTTGATCGACACCGGCTGAAAACCGTTCAGGAAGCGCCGACAGCAGAACGGCTGGCCGCAAACGCCCAGACCGCCCAACATACGGGCCTTGTCACGGACACCGATCTGGCGCAGTTCGATACGGGTATGGAAATGCGAAGCCAGTTTTTTGACCAGTTCCCGGAAATCGACACGGCCGTCAGCGGTGAAGAAAAAGGTGATCTTTCCGCCGTCAAATGCATATTCGGCGCTGACAAGGTGCATATCCAGTTTCAGTTCGTCCACCATTTTTTCGCAGATCGGCAATGCCTCTTTTTCCAGACGGCGGTTTTCTTCCAACCGTTTCAGATCCTTTTCATCGGCGGCACGCACGACCCGTTTCAGCGGACTGACGATCTTATCATCCTCGACCTCGTGGATCGGTTCGGCGACCGTGCCGACACTCAACCCGTTGGCGGTTTCAACAATAACCTGTTCACCCACAGCGGCTTTTACGGTTCCGGGGTCAAAATAATATCCCCGACCGTCCGCTTTGAATTTTACGGTGATAATCTTTTTCATACAGGGAAAATTCCTTTCTAAATTTCGTTCTTTAACCGAACGGTATCACAAACCAGCGTGCTGAACAGCAACGCCAGATTCGCATTGGTTTTCAGGTAGGTTTCATAGGTACAGATCCGCTCGTAAAAGCGGTTCAGCAGACGTGCTTTGGTCAGCATATCGCGATTTTTTCGCAAAGCGCGCGCCGTTTCGATTTTCAGCGCCGCAAACAGCGCGTCGGTTCCGGCACGGTCCTTTTCAAAGGGCTTCAACAGTCGCAAAAGTTCCCATTCGCCGCCCTCGTCCAGCAATTCAAGGAACCGCACGGCGGCATCCGCCGCAGGATCTCCCTTTTTCCCGTCCAGCAGTTCCAGCGCCCGACCGATGCGTCCGTCCGCCTGATGAAGCGCTTTTTCGATCTCCGCCGGCTGTGCCGGATGTTTTTCCCGGATATAGGCGACCGACTGCTCGGTCTTCGGAATACCCGGCGACAGGATCACACAGCGGGAAACGATCGTATCCAGCAGTGCCGTTCTGGAAGACGCGATCAGCATAATGATCACGCCGGCAGGCGGTTCTTCCAGTATTTTCAGCAGGGCGTTCTGTGCCTGCTCGTTCATCCGCTCGGCACCGTCCACCCAGAACACACGGCGTTCGGCGATATGTGCCTTGACGAAGACCTGCTGACGCAGTTCCCGGATCTGATCGACCGATATGCTTTTTTTGCCGCTTTCGGGCGCAACGCAAACAAAATCCGGGTGTGTTCCGACCGACAGCAAATGACAGCTGCGGCAGGTGTCACAGGGCACATTCCGTTCCGTACAAAGGGCCGCCGCCGTCAGAAAACGCGCCAGTGTATGACGCCCGATACCGGCCGCGCCTTCCAGCAGAATCGCGTGTGGAAAGCGCCCCGATCCGACCAGATTTTCGCAGGAAATTTTCAGCCGGTCATTCCCGATCAATGGGAATTTCATAATACGTAACCGACCTTTTTCATGGCTTTGAAATAGGTTTTGCGTGCCAGGCGTTCCGCCGAATCGGCACCCTTATGATAAAGTTCTTCCAGATACGCCTTGTCGGCGATATAGCGGTTGAAAGATTCGCGGATCGGGTCCAGCGTATCGGCGACCGTTTCACCGACCGCCAGTTTGAAATCGCCGTATCCTTTGCCTTCAAATTCGCGTTCGACCTCGGCCTCGCTCTTGCCGGTGACGGCGCTGTAAATACCGATCAGATTGCTGACGCCCGGTTTTTCCGGCGCGACACGAACACACGCGTCACTGTCGGTGACGGCGCGTTTGAATTTGCGGATAATGGTATCACGGTCGTCCAGCATGCTAATGAATCCGTTGACATTATCATCCGATTTGGACATCTTTTTCGCGGGATCCTGCAGCGACATTACACGCGCGCCGGTCTTCGGAATATAGGGCTCCGGCACCTTGAAAACGTCGCCGTAAATGCCGTTGAAACGGATCGCGATATCGCGGGCGATCTCAAGATGCTGTTTCTGATCCGCCCCGACCGGGACAAAATCCGGTTTATATAACAGAATATCCGCCGCCATCAGCACGGGATAGGTAAACAGACCCGCGTTCACGTTATCGGCGTGACGGGCGGATTTATCCTTGAACTGGGTCATTCTGGACAGTTCACCGAACTGGGTATGGCAGGACAGCAGCCAGCTTAACTGCGCGTGTTCCGGCACCTGTGACTGGATGAACAGCACCGATTTTTCCGGGTCCAGACCGATTGCCAGCAACAGCGCGAACGCCTCGTAGATCTGGCGGCGCAGTTTCGCCGGTTCCTGACGGACCGTGATGGCGTGAAGGTCCGCGATCGCGTAAACACATTCAAATTCATCCTGCATGGCGACCCAGTTTTTCAGCGCGCCGAGGTAATTTCCCAACGTCGGCGTACCGCTGGGCTGAATGCAGGAAAGCGCCCTTTTCTTTTCCGGAATAACCGCATTTTCACACATAGTATTCAAACATCCTTTCGGAGAACATGATAATCTATGATATTATATCATACCGTCAATGAAAATGCAACCGGAAAAATCTTATCTGTTTTCCTGTATTATGCCGGAAACGGTGCGTTTTCCACCGACAAAACTATTGACAAGTTATATATGGAATGATATAATATATGCGTATAAATATGAACGATAACATTTTTGTTTTTTCGGAGGAGTTCGTATGAAAGCACGCAAACCCTTATTAATCCTTTCCGCAGTGTTGGCGGTGCTGATGGTGATCGTCATTATCGTCACTTATTTTGCCGTCGGCATTTTCAACCCCATCAACATTGTCCAGAAAACGCAGAATGAAATTTATTTGAAGGACGGTTTTACCCCGGGCGAAGATACCGTTTCGGAAGTTTACGTTGACGAAACCGAAGGGCTTACCTACGGCACCGGTTCCATGCTGTCGGACGACACGCTAAGCGAAAAAACCGAAGAGATCGATAAACCGGAAGAAACCGCTTCCGAGACCACTTCCGAGACCACTTCCGAAACGCAGGAACCCGTTGAAGAAGAGATCCCGGCATACATCCTGGAAGATATTACCCGTTCCAACCGCTATACGCTGAACGGTGAACTTTCCAACGGCATGGTCGAAGTTTCCGTCCTGAACGAGGGCAACCAGGTCCGTTTAAGCAAAAAGCTCAAAGCGTTTATGGAGGGCGGCGATTTCACGATCGGCTTCCTCGGCGGCTCCATTACCCAGGGCGCGAACGCCACCACCGAATCCGGACGATATGTCAACCTGGCGACCGACTGGTTTGCCAAGACCTTCCCGCGTTCGTCCTTCACCCTGAAAAACGCCGGGATCGGCGCGACCGGTTCTTATATCGGCGTACACCGTGAAGATACCCACCTGCTGAACGCCAAACCGGATATCGTATTCATTGAATACGCCGTCAACGATGACATCGGAAACAGCGTGCATGAAGCCGCTTATGAAAGCGTGATCCGCAAAGCGTGGAACAGCGCCAACAGACCCGCCGTCATTCTGCTGACAAACGTCGCGCAGGTCGTCGGCACCAGTGAATATACTTCCAACAAAGAAAGCAACCTGCAAATCGGTCGTTTTTACGATCTGCCGGTCCTTTCTCCGGGTGACGCCATTCTGCAAACCTGCAATAATGAAAAGATGGTACGGTGGCTCGAACTGATCACCGAAAGCGACGGTGTTCACCCCACGAATGCCGGTCACGACGTACTGGCCAAGGTCATTGAGGCATACGTGAGCGACGTACTGCGGAAAACGGTTGCCGACAAGATCAGCGGCAGCGAAAGCAATTTCAAAGATACCATGCTGGGCGACCGGTACAAAGACGCCATGCTGCTTTCGCCCGGCAACACCAAGCCGACCGGCAACAATGGCTTTACCGCGTCGAAGGACACCTTACAGCAATTTGAAGGTTACTGGAAAGCCACAAAGGCAAATTCGTCCATTAAATTCAAGGTGACCGCGCAGAACATCGGTGTTATGTTCTTAAAAGTCAGCGGCGCAAGCGAAAAATACAAAACCGGAAAATTTGACGTCTTGATAGACGGTAAAAAGGTAAAATCTTTTGACACCGCGGATGATCTTGAATATCCGAAGGGTGAAGAAGTGCTTGCCGGTCTGAAATCCGCGGGTCACACCGTTGAGATCGTTGTAACAAGCGGCGAACTTTACTTGCAGGGGATCCTGCTTTCCTGACCGGCCGATAAATAACAGTAAAAGAGATCCTCCCGCAGGAGGATCTCTTTTTTATTACCGCATCACACTGATCACTGAAACATCATCTGCACGCCGTCAACAAATTCGCCGACCGCTT
>JAZUFP010000098.1:0-11680 GCA_045640765.1 Acutalibacteraceae bacterium | reverse complement strand
GTTTTCACCGAAAAACAAACTGGACGTCGAGGAAATCATGACCAGTACCATGGTCGAAAGAATGCAGATCGACGCAAGCCCCGCGCCGTTTCGCTTCATGCGGAACATCATGGACGATACCGAAACGAAATGCTGCTTTTTATAATAGTATTTTTTGTTTTTCTGCAACAGTTTGCACAGCGCGACCGAGCCGGACATAAACAAAAGATAGGTCGCGATAATGACCATGATCACGGCAACGAAAAACAGCGTCAGCGCCGATAAAGGATTTTTGATGACGACCGAAATGGTATAGGCGCCGCCCAACAGCAGCACACCGATCACCGCGAAAATCCAGTTGGCTTTGGGCGCTTTTTCACCGGCGGATTCGCTTTTCAACAGTTCCAGCGGATCGCACCGGCGGATCTGTATCAGTGATTTCACCGTAATAAGGGCAAAAACAGCGGCAAATATCAGAAAGGTTATCCATACGGCTTCGAACGGTACGGTGATCCGGTAGTCGATATCGTACCGAATGGCGTTTCGCAATCCCAGTTCCGCCAGTTTGGAAAAGGCGATTCCGAGGAAAATCCCCCCGGTCAGCGAAATGCCGGAAACAATGAGTGACTCCCATAATACCACCCGCGCGATACCGTTCTTTCCCATGCCGAGAATATTATACAGTCCGAATTCCTTGTAACGGCGCCGCACCAGAAAAGAGTTGGTATAAAACAGAAAGATCAGCGCGAATACGGCAACGACGTACTGGCCGAGCGAAAGGATAAGACCGAGACTGCTGCCGCCGCGCATTTGGGTCAGCAGGGGCGAGCAGGCGATGAATTGCAGAAAATAGTACATCATCACCATGCCGATACAGCTGAACAGATAGGGCAGGTACAGTTTGCGGTTTTTGCGGATGCCCGACCAGGCAAGACGCGGGAAAAAGAGCTTTTTCATCGCACGTCACCGCCCGCCTGCAACATGGTCAGCGTATCCGAAATTTTCTGGTACAACTGCTCATTCGTGTCGTCACCGCGGTAGATCTGGTGGAACACCTCGCCGTCTTTGATGAATAACACACGGGAGGCGACCGATGCCGCTTTGACCGAATGGGTGACCATCAGCACGGTCTGTCCCGACCGGTTGACGTCGGCGAAAAGGCGCAGCAGTTCGTCCGATGCTTTCGAGTCCAGCGCGCCGGTCGGCTCGTCGGCAAGAATGATCCGCGGTTCGGTGATCATGGCGCGCGCCACAGCGGCACGCTGTTTCTGTCCGCCCGAAACCTCATACGGATATTTTTTCAGCAGTTCGGAAATACCGAGCCGTTCGGCAATGGGGGTCAGCCGCTGTTTCATTTCGGCGTAGGACTTTCCGGCCAGTACCAGCGGCAGATAAATATTATCCTCCAAAGTAAAGGTGTCCAGCAGATTGAACTCCTGAAAGACAAATCCCAGATGGTCCCGGCGGAACGCGGCGACCCGGGATTCCTTGATCTTTGAAAAATCCTTTCCGTCCAGCAAAACACTGCCGGCGGTCGGTCTGTCCAGCGCCGCCAGAATATTCAGCAGGGTGGTTTTGCCGGAACCGGATTCTCCCATAATGGCGACGAATTCGCCGCTTTCCACCGAAAAACTGACGTTTTTCAGTGCTTCGACCTTGTGCCCGCCGAAACGGGTCGTGTAGGTCTTTTTCAGATTGGTCACATTGAGTATTGACATTGTTATCCCTCCTGTCAAACGACAATGCCATTATAGAACAACGGGAAATGTATTTCCATTTTATCGGCTTACATTTCCCGTTTCAAACCTTACAGTTTTGTTAGTTTTTATTCAGCTGTTGTTTTTTTCTGCGACAGATCCAGTGATACGGCCGTTCCCTCGTTGACAGCCGAACGGATGGACAGCTCAATACCTAAACGGTCGCAGACCCTGCGGCAAAGGTATAATCCCAAACCGCTGGCACTTTTGTCGGAACGTCCGTTATACCCGGTATATCCTTTTTCAAAAACACGCGGCAGGTCGTCCGGCGCAATGCCGATCCCGCTGTCGGCGATCACCAGCGTTTCGCCTTCGGCGCAGATGCGTATCGTTCCTTTTTTGGTGTATTTGAGCGCGTTGGAAAGTAATTGTTCGATCACGAACGACAGCCATTTTTCATCGGTGACGATGCGCTGCGGCAGGGGCGCAAGATCCAGCGAAAGTTTCCGTCCGATAAATTCCGGGGCGAATTTGCGTACGCACGACCGTACGATCCCGTCCAGTTCATATTCCCGGAAAACATAGTCGGTACTGTCGGAATCCAACCGCAGGAACGCCAGTACCATGTCAACGTACTGGCAGGTGCGGAACAGATCGGCGGAAAGTTGGCGCGCGAGAACGGAATCCTCGTTTTGCAGTGCCAGTTTCATGGAGGCGATCGGCGTTTTGATCTGATGTGCCCAAACGGTGTAATAGTCGATCATATCGTGGTATTTGCGGTCGTATTCGGCCTGCATTTCGCGGACCTGCCGCTGAATATCGTCCACCAGCCGTTCGTAATCCTCCTGCTCGATATCGTGTGTCTGTGTCAATGTTTCGATCAGTCCCAGCGAACGCTGACGAAGTCCCGTCAGCCGGTGATGCTTTCGCCTTACCGTGAAAAAATCCGTGATCAGGTAGAACACGCAGCATATAAAGCACAGTGCACACGGATAAAGCACCGCGTTGAGCGGTAGACGGTAGAACCGGAAAGAAATGAAAAATATCGCGGTACATAACAGATACAGCGTGATGATCTTCCACTTGCTTTTCAAATATCGCATCAACAGTTTCATGATATTACTCCAAAAGATAGCCCACGCCGAATTTGGTGACGATAAAGTTCTGCAACCCGATCCCGTCCAGTTTTTTGCGCAGCCGTCCCATATTGACCGTCAGGGTGTTTTCATCCACAAAACAGTCGGTTTCCCAAAGCCGTTCCATCAGTTTTTCACGGCTGACGACTTTGCCCTTGTTTTCCATCAGGCAAAGCAGAATGCGGTATTCGTTTTTGCTCAGATCCAGTTTTTGCTCATTATAGGTCAGGGTATTGTCGCCGGTATTCAGAAAAGCACCGCGGTGGGAAAGCACGGGGGACGAGGCGGCAAAGTCGTAACTCCGGCGAAGCAATGCCTGCACTTTCGCCATCAGAACGTTCCCGTCAAACGGTTTGGCGATAAAATCATCCGCGCCCATGTTCATGGCCATAACGATGTTCATGTTATCCGAAGCGGAGGAAATGAAAATAATGGGTACTTTGGATATTTTCCGCAGTTCGGCGCACCAGTGAAATCCGCCCGCGACCGGCAGACCGATATCCAGTAGAACGATATGCGGCTGAAAAGCGATGAATTCGTCGATCACGCCGCGGAAATTTTCGCACACCCTGGTTTCCAGTCCCCAGGTCGATGCCATATCGCTGACCGCCTGCGCGATCCCGTTGTCATCTTCCACGATATATAATTTATACATGACTTTTCCTCAAAAAACAAATAACCGTTCAGGTTCTTTCGTATAAGTTGTTGCCCATGCTGTCAATGGCTACGATGCAGGGAAAATCGCGCACGGTGATCCGCCGGATGGCCTCTGTGCCGAGGTCTTCATAACAGATCACTTCCGAAGCGGTAATGCATTTGGAAAGCAGTGCGCCGCATCCGCCGATCGCGGCAAAATAAACGGCGTGGTGCTTTTTCATGGCCGCGATCACTTCCGGCGACCTTCTGCCTTTTCCGATCATGCCGATCAACCCCAGTTCCAGCAGGGCGGGGGTGTATTTATCCATTCGGGCCGCCGTGGTCGGTCCTGCCGATCCGATGACTCTGCCTTCCCGTGCGGGGGAAGGACCCATGTAATAAACCGTTTCGTTTTTCAGTTCCACGGGCAGCGTTTTTCCGTTCTGTACGGCTTCAAACAACCGTTTGTGCGCGGCATCACGTGCCACCAGCAGTTCGCCGTTCAGCAGGACTTTATCGCCGGCGTGAAGCCGGTCTGTTTCGGCGCGGTCCAACGGTAATGAAAGTATCTTTTCACGCATGGTCTTTCTCCTTACAGTACGACCGTTTTGTGACGGTTCACGTGACAGCAGATGTTGACCGCGACCGGCAGTCCCGCAATGTGGGTGGGGTAGGTTTCGATCTGTACGGCAAGGGCGGTGCTGTTGCCGCCGAGTCCTGCCGGGCCGATGTTTGATCCGTTGATTTTTTCCAGCAGTTCGTGTTCCATTGCGGCAATGTGCGGCAGGGGAGAAAACGTGCCGACGGTTCGGGTAAGCGCCCGTTTCGCCAGAATGGCGCATTTTTCAAAGTTGCCGCCGACCCCGACCCCGATCACCATGGGCGGGCAGGCATTCGCGCCGGCGTCTTTGACCGCCGTTATCACGGCGTTTTTGACCCCTTCCTCGCCGTCGGCCGGTTTCAGCATAAAGATCCGGCTGGTGTTTTCACTGCCGAATCCCTTGGCGGTCACGGTCACGGTCACACGGTCACCGTCCACGATCTCGGTATGGATAACGGCAGGTGTATTGTCACCGGTGTTGATCCGTTCCAGCGGATCGCCCACCACCGATTTGCGCAGAAAACCTTCGGTATATCCGCGGCGGACGCCCTCGTTCACGGCATCGTTCAGCGAGCCGCCGGTCAGATGTACGTCCTGCCCGATTTCCAAAAAAACGACCGCCATACCGGTATCCTGACAGATCGGGATCTGTTCGGCACGCGCTGTTTCCATATTTTCGTCCAGCATATTCAGTATTTCTTTTCCGGTCGCGTTTTGTTCACGCTCTTTCGCGTCCCTTATCGCCGCCGCCATATCGGGGGAAAGGGTATAGTTGATCTCGACACAGGCACGGGCGACCGCGTCGGTGATCATACCAACGTCCAGTTCTCTCATATTCCGTTCACTTCCGTTCAAAATTGATCCGCTTGAAACGCAATTTCTCATGATGATTATACTTTTTATCATATATCTTGTCAATCGGAAATCCATATTTTTGTGATACCGTTTTGTTTATTTTCGGTTGACATAACGGAAAAAAAGCGGTATAATTACCATGTATAAATTTGCAACAACGGTGGGATGATTGTGGCAATAAAAAGACGGCTTTTGCCGGTCACATTATTAATAATAATCAGTATTGTTTTGCTTTCCGTTACGGCTGTTCCGACCGCCGCGCTGGCCGAGTTCGGCGTTATTACCGGAAGCGGCGTCAGGGTGCGGTCTCAGGCCAATACGTCAAGCAGTTCGACAGTCAAGGGATTTTTGCCGGTCGATACGGTCGTGACCATTCTCAGTAAAAATACCGGAACGGAAGCTGAATCGGGTCACGGGAAAGTGTGGTATAAAATCGCCGACGGCAGTCTGACGGGGTACGTATACGGTTACTATCTGAAAGAGGTGACCGATCCCGAAGTCGTGCCGGTATCGGAACTGACTTATAAAGAACAGCTGGCGGCGTTCCCGTCCGGTTATCAGAAAGCCATCAAAAATCTGCACAGCATTTATCCGAACTGGGTCTTTGTCGCCGATCCGATCGACGGAAAGTTCAATGATTACGTCATGGCCGAGGCGGCGTATCCAAACAAGTGCGTTTCTTTGAGAGATGACGACATTTCGTGGTATTCCATGGAAAAGAAGTGGTACGATTGGGAAACGGGCAAATACGCCCAGAATCCGAGCGGCTGGACCGGCGCTTCAAGGGAAGTCATCGCCTACTATATGGATCCGCGAAATTTCCTGAATTCGCAGGATGTTTATATGTTTATGCAGTTGTCGTTTGACAGCTCGCTCCAAAACAAGGATAATTTAAAGAAAATGATCAAGGGAACCTTCCTTGACACGGATCATTACAAAGAGAAGAATTATTTTGATAAAAAAGGTGCTTATACTTCTTATGCCGATGTCATTATGGAAGCGGCGCGGCGTTCAGGGGTCAGCCCTTATGCGCTGGCGGCGACCATTTTGCAGGAACAGGGTATTAACGGTACTTCCGCGCTGATTTCCGGGAAGTATAAAGGATATGAAGGGTATTATAATTTCTTCAACTATAAAGCGTCGGGAAACAACGTGATCGTAAATGGCTTGAAATATGCCAAGCAGCAGGGGTGGAACAGCCGCTCGGCCTCTATTTTCGGCGGTGCGGAACTGTTGGGATCCTCCTATGTCGCAAACGGCCAGGATACGTATTATTATAAAGATTTCGATGTTAAAATGAAACGCGGAAGCTTCTTCCAATACGCCCAGGCGGTTTATGACGCGAAAAGTTCTTCCGCGAAACTGCGCAGTTTGTATATGGCGGACAAAAGTATGGCGCTGGTTTTGAAAATTCCCGTTTTCAATAGTATGCCGTCTTCCACAAGTTTACCGGTTGGATCCGATAAATGTAATAACTATTATTTCCTTTCGCTGTCGGCAAGCGGACTTTCTCCGGCATTTGATATGTATCGGTATCAATATACGTTAAGCGTTAAAGATAATGCGACGTTGCAATACAAACTGCCTTCCGGCGCGGAATATGCCGGAAAATCGTCTTATGATCTGGTGAAAGGCAGTAATAAGATCAACCTGTCGGTCAAATCCCAGACCGGCTATAAAAACACCTACACCGTTACCGTTACCGCAAGTAAAAAATGCAAATTGACCGTGACCGCCGGCGGCAAGTTAAAACAGCCGGCTGTGACTGAACTGTCGATCGGCGATGTGACCGGTGACGGAAATATCAACGTGGTCGATCTTGCGGCGGTAAAACTGCATTTGCTGGAAAAGAAAAAACTGACCGGTGATCCGATGAAACGGGCTGATATCAATCAGGACGGTAAAATCACCGTGGTCGATCTTGCGGCGGTGAAACTTCATCTGCTCGGGAAGAAATTGATTAAAAAATAATTGGGGAATGGTATTATGAAAAAAATTCGTCAACTGATCCTTTTCTGCTGCTGTGCTTTGCTGTTATCGGTGTTGCCGGCTTTTCACGTCAGCGCCGCCACGGCAGGCATTTCGACCAGCGGCACGCCCAAAGTGGGGGAAACCATTCGGGTGAATCTTTCCGTTTCGGCGGATAAAGCCATTTATTCTGCGGACTCGACGCTGAATTATGACGGCAGTGTATTGCAGCTGGTCAGTGTTGACGGGGTCAATTCCGGTGACTATGTCGGCGGAAACGGCTCTGTGCATATCGTCGATGCCAATTTCGGCGAAAATGATAAATCGGCGTCTTATTCCGTAACTTTCAAGGTTTTGAAGGCGGGTCAGTCTTCTCTTTCGTACGCCGGAAGCTGCGCTGATATTGATTTGAACGAGGCTTCTTTTTCAAAATCCTCCTCGGTAACGGTGCAGGCGGAACAGAACAGTAAGCCGGAATCCAAGCCGGCATCCAAACCGGCATCCTCTTCTTCCAAACCGACTGTTTCCTCTTCTTCCGCGTCGTCCGCTTCTTCAAAGAAGCCCGATCTGTCTTCCAATGCCGATCTGCAAACGTTAAGCGTCAGCGGTGCTTCATTAAGTCCGGCTTTTTCCGCCGCGACGACTTCCTATACCGTTCAGGTCGATAAGGACATTGAAAAAATCACGGTTTCGGCGGCACCGGCGGACAGCAAGGCCAAAATCACCGGCGGCGGTGCGTATACACTGGATCTCGGAACCAATTATTATGCCATTACGGTCGTTGCGCAGGACGGGACGAAAAAGACCTATTCATTGGCGGTGAAACGCGGAACGGATGAGGAAATCGACGTTTTGGCAGTCACCGTCAAAGGAACTAAATACCACGTTTGTGACGACCTTTCAAAAGTGAAAGCCCTTCCCGGTTTTTCGATCCGCAAAGCGGTATATAACGGTGTTGAGGTCGATGTGTTTTCCGACAAGGAAAATCAGCTTGCGCTGTACTATCTGACCGAAGACGCAAGCGGCAAGGGTGACTATTTCGTTTATCAGGATCAGCGTGATTCGTTCAAACTGCTGGATTATATTACGTGGAATAACCGAAAATACATTTTCGCGGATGACGGTCTTTACGATCCGCCGGAGGGTTATACCACTGAAACGATCAAGATCGCCAAGGCTGCCACAAAAGCGTATTTGTATTCGGATGAGCAATACGCGGATTTCTACGTCGTATACTGTATCGTGGACGGTGAAGGCGGTTATTATCGGTATGATTCGGTCGAAAAGACCTTACAGCGTTTGCCGGTTTTCCCGGAAACCGTCGCTGTAAACACAGATGAACCGTTAACTCAACCGGAACAGACCGAAGAAGCGGATACAAACTGGTTTTCGGAACTGTCCCGTACCGGGAAAATCGCGGTTCTGCTTTTTGCGGTCGTTGCTTTGTGTCTGATCTTCCTGATCATCTTTTTGCCGATCATTGCTTTGGTAAAGAAAAAACGCAACAGGAAACCCGAAGAAAAATCCTTTGATTTTTCGTTTGACGAAGTAGAATACACATCCGCGGATAATGCGGCACCGGAAGCCGCTGACCAGCCGTCGGATGAGGAATAATCGCAAGCATGATATTTCACGGGTTTTCCCGCTAAGATAGGAAATTGCTGATTATATGGATACGATTGTTAAGTTCAGAAAATCGATCATGTTGACCGTAAAAATACTGTTGGTCTTTTCAACGACTTTCAGTTTTGTGGAAACGTGGACGAATCATTACATGAAATCGCTGTTCAGTTTACGCGGTAACTTTGTCGTGATTTTTTCGTTCGTCTTGATATTTGCTACGTTTTCCTCACTGTACGGTGCTTTCAAAATCGGTATTTATCGCATACATGAATTGATTTACAGTTTTTCACTGGCGGTTTTGTTTACCAACATCGTGATGTACCTGGAACTCAGTCTGATCGCACGTGAACTGGTGCCGGTCGGACCGATGGTGATCGGTGTTTTGTATCAGATCCTGATCGTTGCCGCCGGCAGCTGCTGCGCCAATACGATTTATTTCTTTCTTTACCGTCCCAGTAAAATGCTGGCGCTGTTCACCGATGATATCAACGGATTTGAATTGATCAAAAAGATGTCCAAAATCTCCGACCGTTTTCGGATCGAACGCGGCATGAACGTTGAGCATGCTTCCATGGCAGACGTGAAACGGCAGATCGACAAATCCGAAGGCGTTGTGGTCTGTGAACTGGATAAGAATATGCAAAAGGAAATTTTTTCCTACTGTTATGCCGCCCGAAAGCGGATCTATCTTCTGCCCGATACAATGGATATTCTGATCAACAACAGCTACGGCATCCAGATCAGCGACACACCGGTACTGGTCAGTAAAAATCGCGGGCTGACGACCGAACAAAGCATTATTAAACGCTTTTTCGATCTGCTCATTTCAGCGGTGATGATCCTGGTGACCAGTCCGATCATGATCATCTGCGCCGTTGCCATCAAACTGGATGACGGCGGTCCGATCCTGTTCAAGCAGAATCGGGTCACCAAAGACGGACGGATCTTTAACATTTACAAATTCCGTTCCATGATCCCGGACGCCGATAAAGACGGCGCGAAAAAAGCGGAAAACAACGACAGCCGCATTACCCGTGTCGGTCGGGTCATTCGTGCCTGCCGCGTGGATGAGCTTCCCCAGTTTTTCAATGTTTTGCAGGGCGATATGTCGATTGTCGGTCCCCGTCCGGAACGGATCGAAAACGTGTACGAATATACCGAAAAGTATCCGGAATTCAATCTGCGCCATCGGGTAAAAGGCGGACTGACCGGCTATGCGCAGCTGTACGGGAAGTACAACACCTCGCCGGCGGATAAACTGAATATGGATCTGACCTATATTGAAAATTATTCACTGTTGCAGGATCTGAAACTGATGGTGCTGACGGTGAAAATATTATTTATGAAAGAAAGTACGGAAGGTTTTGACGCCAGCGCCAACAAAAACGTGCGTCCGTCGGACGCTACCCGAACCGAGGAGGAAAAGAAATGAGTTTTGACGCGACACTTGTTGTCATGGCGGCAGGTATGGGCAGTCGCTTCGGTGGCTTGAAACAGGTCGAACCGATCGGCCCGAACGGCGAAGCGCTGTTGGATTTTTCGGTCTACGATGCCAAAAAAGCCGGCTTCAACAAGGTGGTTTTTGTTATCAAAAAAGCCATTGAAAAAGATTTCAAAGAACTGGTCGGAAACCGTATCGCGAAGGTGATCGACGTTGATTACGCTTTTCAGGAGACCGACATGCTGCCGGACGGATTCCGCTGTCCCGCCGACCGCGAAAAGCCGTGGGGAACAGGTCACGCGATCTGGTGTTGCCGGGACGTGGTAAAAACCCCGTTCGCCGTGATCAACGCGGACGATTATTACGGCCACGCCGCCTACCGTCAGATCTATGACCAGTTAAAGGCGGATGCCGAACGGTACTGCATGGTCGGATTCCGGCTTGCCAATACGCTGACCGAAAACGGCACGGTTTCACGCGGCGTCTGCACGATCGAAAACGGGATCCTGCAAAGCGTGGTCGAACGCACGAAGATCGCCGACTGCAAATATACCGAAGACGGTACCAACTGGGTGCCGCTGTCGCCGGATACGGTCGTTTCCATGAATATGTGGGGATTTTATCCCGATGTTTTCCGTTATATCGAACGGGAACTGAACGTTTTTCTGAATGAAAAGATCGAGGTCCCGAAAGCGGAATTTTATCTGCCGGGCGTTGTTTCCACCCTGATCGAAAACAACGAAAAACAGGTACGTGTACTGGTCGCCGAGGATAAATGGTACGGTGTGACCTACCGTGAGGATAAACAAGGTGTCGTTGATGCCATCGGCGCGAAAATAGCCGCCGGTGAATACAACGGACTTTGCTAATAAAATATTTGGAGGAAATACTGATGAAAAAAAGATATTTAACTGCGATCCTGGCCATGCTGATGGCGCTTTCCGTTCTGACGCTGGGCGGCTGTAAGAAGAAGGTCAGCCGTACTCAGACCGTTAACGGTGACGAATCATCGATCACCGCTTCTACGCAGAGCGACGGAGAAACCGACCTGACTGAATCCAAGAAAAACGATGCCAAGACGGATACCGCCGCGGAATCAAAAAATCAGGAAAAAACAGATAAAGCGGGCAAAACCGATAATACTTCCGCTTCCGGTCAGAAAGACGGAAAGAAAAACAATTCTTCCGCAAAGACCAATGATAAAGTCGTTATCGACAACGATCACAAAAAGGACGATAAATTTTATGACAATACGACCGAGGTGCCGAAAGACGGAGCTTCGGTTGAAAAGAAAGAAATCATTACCGTTCCGGTCCTTCTGAAAGAAAATCCGGGCGTCAACGCGGGCTTTGTCGAATATTCTTACGATTCTTCGGTCTTTACTTATGTGGACTATGATGAGGGCGAGGTTTTCGATAATTATTCCGTCAATCCGACCAACGGTAAGATCGCGGTACTTTTTGAAAAAAATAACAGCAGCGACGGTAAGGTTATTGATACCGACAAGACCGGCCGCCTGATCACGCTGAAATTTACCGTGAACGAAAAGGCAAAGGCAGGAACGTATGAGATCAAGGTGACAAAGAACGAATTTGCCAGCGCGGATGAAAAGAAAGAAACCGAGATTTTCAAACCCGCTATGACGATCGGAAAAATCACCGTAAAATAATAATCCCGGAAAACGGGCAACCGTAGGTTTTCGGGCGAAGGGCCGAGCATCCATATGCCCGGCTGTTTGCGGTTT
>JAZUFP010000097.1:0-8579 GCA_045640765.1 Acutalibacteraceae bacterium | reverse complement strand
GGCATGGCGTGTTTCACCTATGAGACCCCGGCACCGGGTGGACAAGCCACCCACAAAAGCAAATACCTCAACGGCAACCGGGTGTCGGACGACGGAAAAGAACTGGTCAATTCGTTTTCCTTTGACTTTATCGACGAGTTTTACACTGCCGCCGAAGAAACGGTCGCCGCCATGCGGGACGGCGGCGCGGACGCCATCGTCTTTTATATGCACTGGGGCGAGGAATATCAGTTACAACCGAACACCTGGCAGAAAACCATTGCTCAGAAGTTGTGCGACATGGGGGTCGACGTGATCGTCGGCGGACATCCGCACGTGATCCAGCCGATGGAACTGCTGCACGCTTCGGGCAGTGATCATACCACCGTCTGTCTGTACTCGATGGGCAACTCGGTTTCCAACCAGCGGAAAGAGCAGATGACCGGATGCTGTGAAACGGGTCACACCGAAGACGGGGTGCTGTTTTATTACACCTTTACCAAAGACAGTGACGGCACGACCACGCTGACCGGCGTAGATGCCGTCCCGACGTGGGTCGGCATGGAAAAAACCGGATACAAAAACGGCATTTATACCGCCCGGTACACCGTATATCCGTTAGATAACGAAACGGCGGGTGCTGACCGTTTCGGTCTTTCCGGCTCGGACGCGACCGGCGCGCAAAAGTCTTACCAGCGCACCAGAAATCTGTTGCAGGAAGGGCTTTCGCAATGTCAGACCGCGTTGGGCTGTGAACTGCGCTGGCCGGAAGTGACACCGTAAGCGGCGTTCCGGTCCGTCACTTTCAAGAGAATATGCATACAAAAAAACACCCCCGGAAACCGGGGGTGTTAATTATTTGGAAAAATCAGTTGTATTTCGCAACGTTCAACTTGATGCCGGGGCCCATGGTGGTAGCGATCGCGCAAGAGCGAACGTACTGACCTTTCGTGGCGGCGGGTTTCGCCTTCACGATAGCGCCCATCAAAGCATCAAGGTTTTCCTGCAATTTTTCCGGACCGAAAGATGCCTTACCGATCGGGCAGTGGATGATATTCGTCTTGTCCAGACGGTATTCGATCTTACCGGCTTTGGCTTCGGTGACAGCTTTGGCAACGTCGGGGGTGACGGTACCGGCCTTCGGCGTCGGCATCAAGCCGCGCGGACCTAAAACCTTACCCAAACGACCGACAACGCCCATCATGTCCGGCGAAGCGATACAAACGTCGAAATCAAGCCAGTTTTCGTTCTGGATCTTGGCAACGAGTTCTTCGGCACCGACGAAATCTGCGCCGGCGGCAGTGGCGGCATCCGCCTTATCACCCTTGGCGAAAACCAGGGTGCGTACGGTTTTACCGGTACCGTTCGGCAGAACGACCGCGCCGCGGACCTGCTGGTCAGCGTGGCGGGAGTCAACGCCCAAACGAACGTGGATTTCAACCGTTTCATCAAATTTTGCGGTAGCGGTCTTGCAAGCAAGATCAACCGCTTCGGCGACATCGTAGAATTTGCCGTTTTCGATCAAATTCGCGCTGTCATTATACTTTTTACCGTGTTTCATTATTTACCTCCCAATAAGTGGTTAAATCGGAAATTTCCTCCCACGAGAGAGAATCAATCGACGACTTCAATACCCATGCTGCGCGCCGTACCGGCGATCATGCTCATAGCGGATTCAATGCTTGCCGCGTTGAGGTCGGGCATTTTGGTTTCGGCGATCTTCTGTACCTGCTCCTTCGTGATCTTAGCGACTTTCAGTTTGTTCGGGGTACCCGACGCCTTGTCAAGACCGCATGCCTTTTTAATAAGGACAGCAGCCGGCGGGGTCTTGGTGATGAAACTGAAAGAACGGTCTGCGTAAACGGTGATGACGACCGGGATCAGCAAACCCGCGTCATTTTTCGTGCGTTCGTTGAATTCCTTGGTGAACGCCATGATGTTCACACCGTGCTGACCGAGTGCCGGACCGACCGGAGGGGCCGGTGTAGCCTTTCCTGCCGGAATTTGTAACTTGATGTAGCCTGTAATTTTCTGAGCCATTCGTTAGCACCTCCATTATTCGTGGTAACTGTGTATTTTTTTACACCTGGCGGAACGGTCATCTGTCCGCTCCTCCCACCTTGGTACTGTTCGGGCCGTACCGCGCCCCGAAACCATACGGTTTCCATAATAGGCATTTCTGCGTATTAACAGATTTAATCAGCAAGAGAAATCTGGTCAAGTTCCAACTCGACCGGCGTTTCTTTGCCGAACATTGAGAGACCCACGCAAACGTTGTTGTTGGCAATGTCCAATGCACGGACAACACCGCCGTAGCCCTCCAACGGACCGCTGATGATCTTGACATTGTCGCCGATCGCATATCCGACTTCGACGCTGTGCTTTTCAACGCCCAAAGCGGCAACTTCCGCATCGGTCAGGGGGACCGGCTTGGAAGCGGGACCCACGAAACCGGTACAGCCGCGAATATTGCGGACAACGTACCAACTGTCGTTGGTGACGATCATCTTGACCAGAACGTAACCCGGGAAAACCTTACGTTCGACTTCCCGTTTGGTATCGTCCTTGATTTCGGTAACCGTTTCGGTCGGGATATTGATATCCTGAATCAGATCCTGCATACCGCGGCTTTCAACCATGGTTGCAAGATCGTTCGCGACCTTGTTTTCATAACCGGAATAGGTATGAACGACATACCATTTTGCTTCCGTATTGTCAGCCATTCTTTACCACTCCCGTTCGGTTTTAGGCCTTACCGCTCATGATCCATTTGATCAGTTCGCCAAGTCCCTTATCACATACCCAGATCAGAATACCGATCAGCAGGCAGATCACCAAAACGATCAAAGTGTTCTTGACAACATCGCGGAAACCGGGCCATACGATCTTCTTGACCTCGCTCTTGTAATCGCGGAAGAAACGAGCGATACGCTGCGGGATCGTGAGCTTTGCGCCCTTAGACGCTGCCACTTCCAGGCGGTCGTCAACCAACAGATAGGCGACACCGCAGATCGTGAAGAGGAACAGCACGAGTGTGCAGATCAGGATCATCGGCGTATTTTTGATTCCCGCCAGAGCCGAATCTGATACAATGGAACGGGCGTCGATAAAACGATGAGCGTGTTTCGGGAAACTGCAAGTTACCACCAACATATAAATCGCTGTGACCAGGCCAAAAGCCGGCGCGGCATAACGCACCTTTTTGGACTTGAAGGTCAGCGCGCTCATCACAAATCCGATCACCGTCATTAAGAAGCAGAAGGTCAGATCAGCGGATTTTGCCAGTTTCCCGGTCATTCCCGCCAATTTGATACCGAAAGCCAACTGAACGCCGCTGGCGTTATAGGAATTGGCTCCTGCCGTGATGGTGACGAACTTGAAGAAGAACAGAACGACGGCTGCCAGTCCGAAAGCAATCGTAAGAATCTGTAAAACGCGATTGATTGTTTTCATTGTGTCAACCTCCTTACTTCGTTTCCTTGTGCAGGGTGTGCTTCTTACAGAACCTGCAATACTTGTTCATTTCAAGTCTGTCCGGATCGTTTTTCTTGTTTTTCATCGTGTTGTAGTTGCGCTGTTTGCACTCCGTGCAAGCCAATGTAATTTTAACTCTCATTAACGGCACCTCCCGTTTTACGGAAATAAATTTTTCTTTCGTACCCGTGTGCGGACAAACACACCGCCGAAAGGAAACGCCTCCCTCAGTAGTCGACCGTACCGCGCCGAAACGCCACATATTGCGGCATTTTGAAAGCACTGCGCCACATACGGTGGAGTTACGATGATAGGTTCATTTTGCAAAAATAGGCGCAAAAAAAAAGAACCTTTCAGAGGTAATAGCATTATACCACACTACCCCCGAAAGGTCAAGCATTTTTATGAAGTTTTTTCCGGTTTTTCGATTATTCTTTTCCGTACGTTTCCAAAAAGGAATGCAATTCGCCGCAATCACGGTCACGCCAGCCGGGAATGGTCGCCAGGTTGACGTTATGTAAACTGCGAAACAGATTGTCGTCCACTTCCGGATTGGTCTTCCGCAAGGTGGCGATCAGTTCCTTGACCTCTTTGCGTTTGGAAAGCGATTCGTCAAACGCGCTGTCGGCGGTAAAGCGGCAGGCGCACCGTAAAAAGCGCAGACCGTTATAGTTCGCCCACGCGATGATATCCCGTTCCTTGACCCGATACAGCGGACGGATCAGTTCCATTCCCTCAAAATTCGTGCTGTGCAGTTTCGGCAGCATGGTCTTGATCTCGCTGGCGTACATCATGCTCATCAACAGCGTCTCGATCACGTCGTCCATGTGGTGCCCCAGCGCGATCTTATTACAACCCAGTTGTTTTGCCTTGTCGTACAGCGCGCCGCGCCGCATCCGGGCGCACAGATAGCAGGGCGAGCCGCCGGCGCCGTAAGCGACGTCAAAAATGTTGTTGGAAAAGATCTCGGCTTCGATTCCAAGCACGTTCAGGTTTTCTTCCAGCAGTTTTCGGTTGGGTTCGGCATAACCGGGATCCATTACGATAAAGCACAGTTCAAACGGAAAATCGCTGTACCGCTGTAATTGCTGCATACATTTTGCCAGGATCATGGAATCTTTTCCGCCCGAAATGCAGACGGCGATGCGGTCGTTCGGTTGGATCAGGTCATATTCCTGCACCGCGGCGATAAAGCCGTTCCAAATCGTTTTACGGTATTTTTTAATGATACTGCGCTCGATCTCGACCCGTTTTTCAAGCACCCGTGCCATGTTTTCCGCTCCTACTCCATTGATAGGCGATCCGTGGATCGCCGTTTTCCAGATATATCGTTCCGCACCGGACAAAACCGTTCTTTTCCAGCACGTGCTGCATGACGCTGTTGTCGGCGTGGGTGTCGATCCGCACGTCATCCCGTAATTTCCGGCAATGATCCAGCACCGCCGCCACGGCACCGTGTACCGTACCGTCGGTCGCGATGCGGTGAATGACCGCATAAGGGTTGTCGTTCAGCCACGCCCCGTTTTCAATATATAAATAGGTCGGGTCCGCTTCGGTGGAGATCATAAAGACCGCGTGCGGCAGACCGTCACCGTCAGCCAGAACGTATAACCGACCGACCGAAATATCCTCGGTCAGCATTTCGACCGGCGGATAAGCCGTTCCCCACTGTTCGGGGTTTCCGGTATTTCGCATAAAACGGCGCGCCGTTTCATAGATGTTCAGTATCACCGGTAAATCATCCGGTTTTGCCAGACGGATCTGCACAAAAATTCCCCCTGCGTAAAAAATGTCGCGGCTATAAACATTATAGCCGCGACAACGATATTTTTCAAGCAATATTTCAGGCGTTCTTCTTATTGCCGAACAACTTGATCACAAACAGCGTACCGATCATCAGAACAATGGAGATCGGCAGAGAAATGTACCAGTTCGGGATCAGCCCGGCGACGATGTAGCTGACGAACGAAACGCCGGCAACGGTCAGCGCGTAAGGCAGCTGGGTCGAAACGTGGTTGATGTGGTTGCACTGTGCACCGGCAGATGCCATGATGGTGGTATCCGAGATCGGAGAGCAGTGGTCACCGCAGACCGCACCTGCCATACAGGCGGAAACGGCAACGATGGTGATGTTGCCGTCTTGGGCGCCGAAAACGCTTAACACGATCGGGATCAGGATGCCGAACGTACCCCACGACGTACCGGTCGCAAAAGACAGACCGACGGCGATCAGGAAGATGATGGCCGGCAGGAAGATCTGGAACGAACCGGCGGAACTTTCGACCAGGCGGGAAATGAAGATCTTGGCACCTAAGCTGTCGGTCATGGACTTCAAGGTCCATGCGCAGCAGAGGATCATGATCGCCGGGACCATGGCTTTGAAACCTTCCGGCAGAGAATCCATGCACTGTTTGAAGTTCAGCACGCGGCGGCACAGATAGAAGATCACGGTAAAGATGATCGCAACGAACGAGCCGATGACCAGACCGACCGACGCGTCACTGTTGGAGAAAGCGTCGATAAAGTTTTCACCGGAGAAGAATCCACCGGAATAGATCATACCGATCACGCAGGCAATGATCAGCACCACGACCGGAATGATCAGGTCAATGACCTTACCTTTTTCGCTGACGCCCGTTTCATCAGAAACTTCTTCCAGCGGATCGGAAGTGAAGATATCACCGTTCTGCGCGTTGATTTCATGTTTCTTCATCGGGCCGTAATCGAAATTGGTGACCGCGAGGAAGATCATCATAACGATGGTCAGCAAAGCGTAGAAGTTGAACGGGATCGCGCTGATGAACAGCGACATACCGTTCTTGGCACCGGCGCCCTTGGCAAAACCGGCGACCGCCGCCGCCCAGGACGAAATCGGCGCGATAATGCAGACCGGAGCCGCCGTGGCATCGATCAGATAAGACAGTTTCGCGCGGGAAATGTTTTTCTTATCAGTGACCGGACGCATGACCGAACCGACGGTCAGGCAGTTGAAATAGTCGTCAATGAAAATCAGAACACCCAGCAAAACGGTGGCCAACTGTGCACCGACACAGGTCTTGATGTGTTTGGAAGTCCAACGTCCGAATGCGCGCGAACCGCCCGCTTTATTCATCATGGCAACCATGGCGCCCAGCATGACAAGGAAGATCAGAATACCGATATTATACGAATCGGCAATACTGGAAATGAATCCATCCTGCAATGTATGTACGACCGTACCTTCCAAAGTGAAATTGGAATACAGCAATCCGCCGCACAGAATACCGATAAACAAAGAAGAGTAAACCTCTTTCGTGATCAGTGCCAGTACGATGGCGATGACCGGCGGCAGTAATGCCCAGATCGTCGCGTAGGATTTGACCGACTGACGAACGGTGGTCAAAGCGGTATCCAGATGCGATTCAAAATCGGCATCAGCACCAAGGTTGTCGGCGTAACCGTCCACATAGGCCTGTGCAGATTCACCGTCCGACAGATCGTATTCGGTTTCCTCACCGTCGATCGAAACGGTAAAGGTGTTGCCTGCCGGCGCCGCCGCGTCATCTTCCGCGGCGATGGTCATGCAGCCAAACGAGAAAACGAGTACGCAAACTGCCACGATGGCAAACCATTTGACTAACTTTTTCTTCTGCATTTTTCTCTCTCCTAACTAAAAAATTAACGATTGCACCGCCACGCAGCGCAATCGTTAAATAATACCGATACAAACGATAGCGCTCCACAACAGTGACAGTACGTTATATCTTATACAACGTCCCAACGACCGCCCGACGGAAACCGAAACGGTCATTTCGGCAGGATCCCCTTTCGTGCCGCGGCGTTTCCGCGCCTTTTCGCGACACTACTGATGAAGCCCGCGCCTCTATCAATACTCGTATATTATCATAAGTTTTCGGGACTGTCAACCTTTTTGACGAAATTCGCAAAGATTATAAGGTATACTCACCGAATACCGTTCCGTCCTGATCGGTAAAAGCAACGTGACAGCCGTCTTCGGAAAATTCCAGTCCCATTCCGCGCCAGAACGGCTTATCACGTCCGGGGATCCCCCCTACCAGCACCGGACAAAGTGCGCCGTTCGTGCTGAATCCGTCTTCGGGTGTATGGACCTCTTCCGAATGAAGATGACCGCAGATCATATAATCCGGTTTCATTTCACGCAGCAGTCCGATCCACTCGCCGTAGATATCGGTTTCGATATCAAAGGGATAGCTCATACAGTGAACAAAGGGATTATGGCAGATCACCCAGCGTTTACTGACACCCGGCGCAAGATATTCCCCATCGGCGTTTTCAATGATTTTTTGCAAAAACGCCGTTTGCTCGCGGCGGAATTCATGGCAGCAGATACCGCCGTTATAATCGTTAAAATCATCCGCTTTATCCTCGCCGCAATCCAGCACAACGCCCCAAACGGATCCCAAACGGAAAGTATAATAGGTATTCCCGTTTTGGTTCGGGAAACATTCGGCGTAATGTTCCGCGACGTATCCCCGCAGATCGTGATTGCCCCGTGCCGAAACAATGGGCAGTCCGCCGTGAGTGATCTCGGCGGCGATGCGGTAAATGCCCTGGAAAAAATCAACGTTATACGCGCAATCGGGCAAATCGCCGTTCAGAATCAGCAGGTCAATCTTTCCGAAAGCGCGCGCCGCGCGGATCGGTTCTTCCACCTGACAGTGCGCGTCCGAAATGCAATAAACACGCGGTGAATCGGTTTTTACCGGCGTGAAAGAATACGGCCGGCGGACGGTATCCTCAATTTCGGGTGAATAGGGCTTCCGGTCGATCACCGTTCTGGTGCAGACCGTGTATTCCCCAGCCTCATCCAACACGGACATCGGCAGTTCGACACGGTGGAAATGACAGTCGGAGCGCAACACCCCGTTTGCCGAATCGAAATATTTTTCGGTTCCGATCTCGACCCAGAAAAGGCACTGCTTTTCCACCGGTGCCATGATTTGATATTGATTTCCGACGGCAAAAACCGCCGGATCTGTTTTCAGCATACTTTTTCCTCCGAATCAGATAATCATAACTACCGGCCGTGCCGGTAGTATGCACTGCCCCCTTAGGGCATAATGCCGGCTGAGCTTGTAAGCTCATCGAAAGGTTTGCCAACCGCA
>JAZUFP010000096.1:0-4854 GCA_045640765.1 Acutalibacteraceae bacterium | reverse complement strand
ACCGGTTTATGCTATGGAAATGCCGGGTAGCCGTTACGACGTGGGCAATCTCGAAAGTTATACAAAAATAAAGAACGAATACAGAGGCATTACGAAATGTTGAAGAAAAACGTTATTCTGAAAAACAAAACGATACTTGTGACGGGCGCCGCCGGATTTATCGGTTCGAATCTGGTCATGGAATTGCTCCGTACAGTCGGGCCGGTCACGATCGTTGGTCTTGATAATTGCAACGATTACTACGACGTGTCACTGAAAGACTATCGTCTTGCTGAAATCGAAAAGCTGGCAGGCAAGTATCCGGACAGCAAGTGGACTTTTATCAAGGGAAATCTTGCGGACAGGAAACTGATTGACCGCATCTTTGCGGAATATGAGTTTGATGTGGTCGTGAATCTTGCGGCCCAGGCCGGGGTCCGTTATTCCATCGACCATCCCGACGTGTATATCGAAAGCAACATCATCGGCTTTTATAACATCCTTGAAGCCTGCCGTTATCATCCCGTTGAGCATCTTGTTTATGCTTCGTCCTCATCCGTCTACGGATCCAATAAAAAAGTGCCGTACAGCACCGGGGACAAGGTGGACAACCCCGTATCGCTTTACGCGGCAACAAAGAAAAGTAATGAACTTTTGGCACACGCTTACTCAAAACTCTATAATATTCCGTCTACAGGACTGCGCTTCTTTACCGTATACGGTCCTGCCGGAAGACCGGACATGGCGTACTTCGGCTTTACGAACAAACTGTTGAAAGGCGAAACAATACAGATTTTCAACTACGGAAACTGCAAACGCGATTTCACCTACGTTGATGATATCGTCGAAGGTGTCAAGCGCGTTATGCAGCACGCACCCGAAAAGAAAAACGGGGAAGACGGTCTGCCTGTTCCGCCGTACGCGGTTTACAATATCGGCAACAACAGCCCGGAAAATCTGCTCGATTTTGTGCAGATCCTTTCCGAAGAGCTGATCCGCGCAGAAGTGCTTCCTGCCGATTACGATTTTGAAGCACATAAGAAACTCGTACCCATGCAACCCGGCGACGTGCCGATAACTTACGCCGATACCACAGCCCTTGAAGCCGATTTCGGTTTCAAACCGTCAACCTCTCTTCGTGACGGGTTGCGCAAGTTCGCCGAATGGTATAAAAAATATTACAATATCTGATACCGTTATGCATTTTCCATTGCCATAGGGACACCATAGGGATGATAATGCACTGAAACACATACAGTCTTTTATGCCGATTGCGAGTCGGAAAAAAGCAACTCGAAGAAAAAGGAGAGATACGTATGCGTATTGCAGTTGCAGGAACCGGTTACGTCGGTCTGTCTGTGGCAGTTCTTCTGGCACAGCATAATGAGGTCAAAGCGGTGGACGTCATCCGGAAAAAGGTCGATCTTATCAATGATGGGAAAAGCCCGATCGCTGATCGCGAAATCGAAGAATATCTGGCATATAAAAATCTGAATCTTATTGCCACAACGGATGGTGTGTCGGCTTACAGGGATGCTGAAATTGTTATCATTTCCACACCGACTAATTATGATCCGAATAAGAACTATTTTGATACTTCATCCGTGGAGTCGGTCATCGAACAGGTTATTTCCGTCAATCCCGATGCCGTGATGATTATCAGGTCTACCGTTCCGGTCGGGTATACGGAGAGTGTGAGAGAAAAATTTAAATGTGACAACATTTTATTCAGCCCGGAATTTTTAAGAGAAGGAAAAGCCCTTTATGATAATCTTTATCCGTCCCGAATCATCGTCGGTGTCCCGGTAGGGAATAAGCGTCTGGAAAAAGCGGCGTATACCTTTGCGGAACTTTTGCGGGAAGGGGCGCTGAAAGAGAATGTTGAGGTCCGTTTCATGAATCCGACCGAGGCGGAAGCCGTGAAACTTTTTTCAAACACGTACCTTGCGCTGCGTGTCAGCTTCTTTAATGAACTGGACACCTATGCTGCCGTGCGCGGGCTTGATACCGGGTCTATTATTGAGGGTGTCGGACTGGACCCGAGAATCGGAAGCCACTATAACAATCCGTCCTTTGGCTATGGCGGTTACTGTCTGCCCAAGGATACGAAACAGCTGCTTGCCAACTATAACGACGTTCCGCAGAATATCATTTCGGCTATCGTTGCGGCAAACGGAACGAGAAAAGACTTTATTGCCGATCAGATTATCGCAAAGCAGCCGAAAATTGTCGGTATTTACCGCCTGACCATGAAGGCCGGTTCGGATAATTTCCGTCAGTCTTCCATTCAGGGCGTCATGAAACGTATCAAAGCCAAAGGCATTGAAGTGGTAATCTATGAGCCGACAATGAAAGACGATACTTTTTTCAGCAGCCGGGTCATTCGTGATTTGAATGAGTTCAAGCAGATTTCGGATGTGATTGTTGCCAATCGGTACAACGAAGACATTGCCGATGTATTGGACAAAGTCTATACGAGAGATTTATATTTCAGAGACTGAAAAACACGCAGACGTGATCAATAAATGATTATCCGATTGGAAAGACTTTGAAAGATCAGGACTTTTTTTGAAAAGATATTGACCGGAATTACGGTTCAAGTATTCATTAGCGGCTTGGGTGGTGCTTGAACAGTTATTTATAAAAAATAAGGGAATCTTTAAAAGGGGAGTTATTATGGCCAAAGAGGTTATTCTCAATCCAAATAAGCAATATTGTGGGATTATTGGCTGATTCGTGGTTTGGCTTGATTGCTCCTTTTCAAAGTCGGATTCCATTGATGTGGAACGTTTTTCGGCAAATAGAACAAATAATGGTGACAACACGGAATGGTTTGTTTGATGGATTCCTTTTTGTAAGCATCGGAATGGGCTTTGCATTTTACGGAATAAACCTTTCAAAAAAAGTTTCGGCAATTGGCCTTGCTGCTTCATCGGTTTTTTTGTGTATCGAGGTTTCTTTTTTAGATTATTTACATTTTGTCAGGCGCGGTGATGTATATATATGCTTGGTCTTTGTGGTCTATTTTGGGTTTTCATTAGTCAGTCAACTTGAATTATCCGCCACATCTTTGATTTGCCTAAAATTGCGAATGATGAGTTCATTAATTTATTTCGGTCATATGTGGGCACGGGCAGTTGCAAGTACTTTATTGCGTTTTGTCAACGGGCATCTCATAGAAACACCGGTATATTTTGTGTTCGCTTTAGTAATTGCGGTTTGTGCCGGAATAATCGTTATTTGGTTATCGGGAAAAGAAAAATTTAAATGGCTTAAAATGATATATTAATACGTGTGAATGGTTATTGGATATAAGCATAGTTTTATATGAGTTTGTTAAAATTGTTTTATAAAGGCGCTTGACCGGCCTGATGTGTTGAACTCCAATATTCCATGAGATCGTGTCGGAGTATGGCTGCAATATAAAATCGCGTACGAACAAACCCCTTGCTCAATTTTATGTTGAGCAAGGGGTTTGAGTTTTGAACCGATAGGATTCTATTGCGCACAAAGTAAAAAACATGTTTCAAAGAATCAAATTATTCATCAAACAGTGAATTATATAAGTTGTTGCGATCGATCCCTTCGGATAATGATTTTTTATCCAGCTTTTTGACGCCGACGATCAACAGGAATGTTGTTCGGAAAAAGTAAACCACCATACCGATCGGCAAAAGATATTTATGCTTTTTATAAAAGGATCGCCACCGGTAAATTTTCTGTATATATCTGAAAAAAAGGTTTGATATAACACCGCTTTTCCGTCCGCTGATGACGATCCTTTGCTGAACTCTGGCAGGGTCTTTTAAGCCGAAGTTTCCGCTTTTGATAATATCGTTTAGCAACAATTCGGCTGTCAGACTGTCAAAGTCACAGAACCAGTCTTTTTCGGGCATTCCGAGATAATCCGAGGCGGCTTTGCTGAACGCCTTTGCCATATTGGTCAGTTTGAATTGTTTGAGAACGGGCTCTAATTCATTATGATACTCTTCGTTCGAAACGGAATCTGCGAAGACGGCCCAGTCACAAAAATGCCTCAAACCGATCCCTTCACCGTCTCTCATGTGACGTCTTAAATGCAAAAGCATGGTGATCGCGTGAGAAACTTTATCTGGAATGACGATTTCTCCGAGTTCGGTCGATACCTTTCCGGAAGACAGCAGAACGTTCTGCATATAGTCTTTTACGGTTGAATCGGTGTCTTTTGCTTCGGTGATGCCGATATGCATTTCATAAACTTGTTTTCCCTTATGAAAGGCAACGTGAAAATCATGTATTTGCTGTTTGTCGGCACAGGTGAATCCCGACTTGTTAAGCAGGTCCATGGTTGCTTCCGCATCTTTTTCGGCAACTAAAAAGTCAATATCGCCCATTTGACGCAAATTCGGTTTTTTATAGTAATACGCGGAAGAAAATCCCTTGATCGTACAGTAAGAAATCGAATTACCGTTTAATAATTTGTCCAATTCCACATTTGCGTATAATTGTTTGAGATTATTGCCGATCACGGAAAATGAATACTTTTCCCATTCGGCGCAAATTTCCTTGTTTTTTTCAGCAACGCTGCGCGGAATACTTTCAAAAGCATGTGCAATAACGGTCTGTTTCACCGTTTCATTGAACAAAGCGGTAAAATTGACCTGATCAAAGTCAACGGTGATTTCGCTTCCGAACAGGGAATTGCCTAATAACTGCAATATGGCGTCTGTCTGAATATCAGCCGTTTGTTTCATTTCATCACTTCCGGTTTGTATTTTCATTGATCCGAAGACGGGCGGAAATGCCGCCGCTTAATTGTGGATATTATATCATAATATTGCTTAAATGTCCATAGGAATGCAAGCAAAATGAGAAAATAAGTCGGATCGTAGCCAT
>JAZUFP010000095.1:0-4540 GCA_045640765.1 Acutalibacteraceae bacterium | reverse complement strand
TAAAATCGGCGGTTACGCCTCCACCGGGCTGTATCTTGCTTTTATGATCAACGAACCGTGGTTCCAAGAGCCGCACGAAGTCAGTCACTGGGAAGAACGCGCGATTTATCACACCAAGTTTTTGAAAGGTTTTCTGGAACGCGTTAAAAAAGACGATCTGCCGTTCGATTTCTTTTCGCACCACAGTTATATGACTGTTCCGCAAACCCTTGCCGTTCAAAAATACGCCGAACAGTTGCTTGCCGACGCGGGTCTTGCCGACGTGGAATTTCACCTGAATGAATGGAACACGGACCGGACGCGGGAAACCCGAGGCACTTCGCAGGCATCGGCTAACGTCGTGGCCATGATGATCGCTATGCACGAAACCAAAATGAGCGTGATGTGCTATTACGATGCCCGCATGGGCATCAGCGAGTATGCCGGATTATTCAATCCGCTGACGCTTCAACCGTTCTGTACGTATTATTCGTTCAAGGCGTTCGGATATCTGTACGGGCTTGGTAATCAAGCGGAAATTGCGGGATGTGAAGCGCCCGTTTATGCGCTTGCCGCGTCGGACGGGGAAAAGAAAGCACTGCTGATCACCAATATCGGTGAAAAGACCCTGGTCGAGCTTGATTTGTCCGGGGATTTCAAGGCCTATCAGATCGACTTTGACCATCATCTGACGCCGGTTGATCTGAATGCAGGGGATTTTGAATTGGATCAGTTCCAAACCCTTCTTTTCAAGAATGAATGATCCGAAAAACATAAATGCTCAACCGAAATGTGTTTTGATAAAAGAAAAACCATTGGCCTTCGCATTTGCGAAAACCAATGGTTTATTTTTTGTTGTGCAACCTTATTGCCGTCAGATCCGGGCAACGCCGGTCTCACGCGCGGTTTTGATGACCGCTTCGGCGACGACCTGCGCCACACGCTGATCCAGCGCGGGGGCGATAATGTTTTCTTCGCTGATCTCATCGTCCGGGATCAGGGAAGCCAACGCGTACGACGTCGCGACCTTCATTTCCTCGTTGATGCAGGAAGCGCGGCAGTCCAGCGCGCCGCGGAAGATGCCGGGGAACGCCAGTACGTTGTTGATCTGATTGGCAAAATCCGAGCGTCCGGTCCCGACCACGCGTGCGCCTGCCGCTTTGGCAAGGTCGGGCATGATTTCCGGCGTGGGGTTGGCCATGGGGAAAAGGATGGCGCCCTGCGCCATGGAACGCACCATTTCGGGCGATACGACGTTCGGCGCGGATACCCCGATAAACACGTCGGCTTCGGCCATGGCGTCCTGCAAAGAGCCGGTTTGATGATCCCGGTTGGTTATTTTGGCGATTTCCTCCTGCGCGGGATTGTTGTTGGCGTCCCCTTCGCAGATGATACCGAAACGGTCGCAGAAAGTAAGATGACGCACACCCATATTCATCAGATGTTTGCCGATGGCAATGCCGGCGGATCCGGCACCGTTGATCACGACCCGTACTTCGTCAATTTTTTTATTCACCAGTTTCAGCGCGTTGATCAATGCGGCGGCAACGACAATGGCGGTGCCGTGCTGGTCATCGTGAAAGACCGGGATATCGCAGATCTCTTTAAGTTTCCGCTCGATCTCAAAACAGCGGGGCGCGGCGATATCTTCCAGATTGATTCCGCCGAAACTGCCCGACAGCAGATATATGGTACGGACGATCTCGTCTACGTCTTTGGACTTGATGCAAAGCGGAAAAGCATCTACGTCGGCAAAGGTTTTGAATAAGGCACATTTGCCTTCCATAACCGGCATTCCGGCTTCGGGGCCGATATCTCCCAGCCCCAGTACGGCCGTACCGTCTGTAATGACGGCGACCAGATTGGAGCGCCGGGTCAGTTCATAGGATTTATTGATATCTTTTTGGATTTCAAGACAAGGTTCGGCAACGCCGGGTGTGTATGCCAGCGAAAGATCCTTTTTGCTTTGGATCGGCGCACGGGTAATGACCTCGATCTTTCCGTTCCATTCGTAATGTTTTTGCAGGGATTCTTCTCGGATATCCATTTTTTCTCCTTAAAAGTATCTTGAATTATTTTTTGCGCGTTTTTTTCAGCAGACGCCGAAACCGCAGCATATTTTTCAGCAAAAACGGGCGACAGAAAATCAGCCGCTGCCAGACCCATATCGCGATCCGAAGCCATATATCCCGGCACGAAATGATTTTTCCTTTTTTTTCGATATTTGTTACCCGGGCAAGGATCTGCTCGGGTAAAATCGGTTCGAGCGCGGTTTGCGCGTCGCCGCAGACGAACAGGGTGCCGTCTTTTTCAATGCGGAATACGCGGTGCAGAACGCAGGTCCCGTCAGGCCGACGGTAAAATACGATTTCGTTTTTCTTGGCAGGGGGGACGAACGCCGTCAGGATCACGGCGTCGGTTTTATGCCGCAGAAACGGCAGCATACTGCGCCCCGTCACGACAAGGCGGCAATCCTTTCCGCTTTGCAGCAGTTCGGTCATACGAGGCAGTGCTTCTTCCGGAGAAAGTAATTCACCGTTCATGTCGCGCCTCCTTGCAAGATATCATACCGGTTTTCCGGTCAGTTTTTCGATCTGTTCGGCGTTCAGCTGTACCGCGTGCCCCTCGTCGATCGAATATACGCGATCGCAGGAAAGCAGTACAGTCGGGCGGTGCGTGGTTACAATGACCGTGCGGCGCCGATCGTCTTTCAGCATATTATGAAGAACTTTTTGTTCGGTATCAAGATCCAAAGCCGATGTTGCCTCATCCAGCAGCATGACAGGTGCGTGACTGACTAATGCCCGGGCAATGGCAAGCCGTTGGATCTGTCCTTCGGACAAACCGCTTCCGCGTTCGCGAAGCGGGGAATTGATACCGTTGGGCAGACGGCTGACAAACCGTTCCGCGCAAGCCGCTTTTAACGCGACTTCAAGTTCTCCATCGGTCGCCATGGGGGAGGCCAGCCGTAAAGCATCGGCCACCGTTCCCGAAAAAACGACTTTTTCCTGGGCAACATAAGTGATCAGCGGGCGCAGGCAGGGAGAAAGCGGTACGCGTTTTTCACCGCTGATGACGGTGATCTGACCGCTTTGCGGGGTGATCAATCCGAGCAGCATCCGGATCAGCGTCGTTTTTCCGCCGCCGGAAGGGCTGACAATGCCGATAATTTCACCCGGCTGCGCGGTGAATGAAAAATCTTTCAGGACGGGATCCCGGGTCTGATATGAAAAATCGACGTGATCGATCTCTATGGCAATACCGTCTGTTTCCGCACTTTTTAAAACGGCTTCCGCTTCTTCGGAAATGCTATGATCTTCTCGGGGCAGGGTAAGGATCGTCATGATCCGGCCGGCCGAAACGGTTGCCGAAACGGCAGACGGGATCAGCGAGACCAGCGATGAAAAAGAGGTCGCTACATAGCCGGAAAGCTGCAGAAACAGGACCATGGTGCCGAAACTGTCCCCGCGCCACAGGCGATAGACGCTCCACGCCAGACACAGACCGGAAACACCGAATCCGATAACGGAAAGGATCAGTTGGTTCAATACCGAAAAATCGGTCGATTCGATGCTGGCGGTTTTGTAAAGTTCCTGCAAGTCGTTCAGCCGTCCGTTGAATTTTTTATTCAGATTAAACGCTTTGATGGCCTGAAGGTTTTGCAAAGATTCTTCATAAAACGCCGTCAGCTTTGCCTGAACTTCCCGGACTTTTCGATTCAGCTGCTGCATTCTTCCGATCAGGAAACGGGACAGCAGAAACGTGACCGGCGCGCTGATCAGCGCGATCAGCGCCATAATGGGATCATAGATCAGTATAACGATCAAAGTACCGATCAGTTGTACCGAACCGGTAATAAAACTCGGAATCCAACCGAGAATACTGCTTGAAACGATGGAAACGTCGCTGTTGACACGGGTCAGCAGGTCGCCGGAATGGTATTCCAGCGAAGACTGCCAGTCTACCGCGAGAAAACGCCGGAATACATCGGCGCGTATTTCGTTGGAAGCCCGGATATTCAACCGCGTTGTTACCAGACGGGTCAGTGCGGTCATGATCAATCGGGCAAGATTGACTCCGATGTACAGCGCAATGACCGTGAAAAGAAACGATTTATTATGGTCGGTCACGGCATCGATCAGTTTTTTGGAAATAACACTGCCGATCAGACCGAAAAAGGTGGAAAGAAGTCCGAGGAATATGTACAGACCGATCGTCGCACGGTACCGCGCGGCATATTGATAGATCCAGCGGGTTTCTTCAAGAAAAGTCTGAATTGCCTGCTTGGTAAGACCTTTTTTCCTTTTAGCCATGCTCATATTCCTCCTTTTTTTAATTTTCCTTATCGGATTTTTCAGATTTACGGTGCTTCTTTTTAGAACTGCCGTAATGCCCGTAGCCGTAGCCATAACGTTTTCCGTATCCGTATCGGCTGCCGTACCCATAACCGTAGCCGTAGCCGTAATGCTTGCCGTAACCGTACCCATAGCCGTATCCGTAATGACCGCCGTGATCGGATGAAGATGCGCGGTTCAAAACAAAACCGCAGATTTCGGCGCCG
>JAZUFP010000094.1:0-2066 GCA_045640765.1 Acutalibacteraceae bacterium | reverse complement strand
AAAGACCTCTGATTTTATATACAAATAGTGTGGTGTTGCGATCGAGATTGCCTGGAGGATTTGCGTTGCTATTTTACAGCGGATGACCAGTCAAAAATCGCTCAGGCGGTCAATCTTCGACTGCGCTCGACAGAAGTACTTAAAGTAGATATCAGCGTTGAGCCGGTCACTTTTAACAAGGGATTTTACTCGTGCGATCTGATCTTCTATTTCCTATGCACTTTTGACGCCTATTTTGCGCCGAATACCTGCCCGACCTGCATGAACGGTATTGCTATGTTTGAAAAGAAAGTGATTCTGTTCGGCAGTGACGGTAATGTCAAGGTATTTTCCAGCCGCATTCACGAAGACGTCGACCGACCCTGCGATCTGACCGCACGGCGCACCAGCAACATGCCGCGCTGCGTCGTACAATGCGTAGACCCGGTCGCGTTATCAAGCCGGATCTGCGAGTTGCGCGATACCTACGACTGCTGTTGTATCCCCCAGCCGATCTGTGATTTTGTCGGTAGCAACGTTGTCACTTCCCTGCCTTGCGGAACACCCGTCGTCTATGTGACGCTTGGATTGTTTACTATTGTCCAACTGATACGGAACGTGCAGATGTTAGTGCCGGTGTATGATTTCTGCATACCGGAAAAACATTGCGACAATACCACCGACCAGCCGTGTGACGTCTTCCGCAGAATTCAGTTCCCGACCGATGATTTCTTTCCGCCAAAGGCCGGACCGGGCGATACCGACTGCGGATGCGGCTGCAAATAAGCTAAGAAAAATCGTCCCTTAAACGGGACGATTTTTAATACTTATCCGAACATGGATAAATCCAGATATTCAAACTGTTTTAAGAACGGCAGGATTTCCGCGATATCCCTGCTGACACCACCGGCAACGCGGCTTTCAAAATTGATCGGCATGACCGGATCGTGAACGCTTAACCGCAGTAAAAACCAGCCGTTCGGCGTAGAAACACGGACACCTTCACAATTATCCGCCGCCACCCGATAACCGTCATGTTTTTGGGCAAATGCGGTCATTTCGTCGATTACACGCATACCGTAATCCTGAAAATCCGGGATCGTAATGCTGATTCGGTATTCTTCGGATTCCGCCGGCATTTCCAACGGTTCAAGCATTTTTTTGATATCTCTGCCGCGCGCCAGCTCAATAACGATTTTGGTCACAAGATAGGCGCCGTCATCCAAAAAGAAGTTTTCACGCAATGCCGCATGGCCGGATGTTTCAATGGCAAGCGGACAGTTGATCCCCGCGGCGCAGAGTTCACGCGCTTTATCAATAACGCTTCGATACCCGCGGCGATAACGATAATGTACCCCGTGCAGATGATCTTCAATAAAAGATTTCAGACCGTCGGATGTAACGGAATCGGTAACAATAGTTCCGCCGGCGTTTTCCTGCAAAACAATATGAGCTGCGAGCGCGATCAGTCGATTGCGATTAATTTCTTTACCGTCGCTGTCAACACAGCCGGCCCGGTCAACGTCGGTATCAAAAATCAGTCCCAAATCAGCGTGATTTTTCACAACGGCTTCGCATATACTGGCCATTGCCGTTTCATTTTCCGGATTCGGTATATGGTGTGGAAACATACCGTCCGGTTCCAAAAACTGACTGCCGCTGATGTCTGCCCCCAGCGGTTTCAGCACATCGTCTGCATAAAATCCGCCGGCACCGTTTCCGGCGTCAACAATGATATGATAACCGGTAAGTGGTTTTTCCTGTTCGTTCTTACCGCACGCCTTACAAATCATTCGGCGCAAACCTGCCGCGTAATCGGACATATAATCGACCGATTTCACCGTTCCTTTACATTGCGATTCGACGCGTCTCTTATTTGAAGCAAAAGCGAGTAATTCAGATAATTCCTCGCCTTCCAGACCGCCGGTGGGCAAAAAGAATTTCATCCCGTTTCGGTCAAACGGATGGTGACTTGCGGTGACCTGAATCGCCGCGTCCGTTTTCAAATCGACTGTGGTCATGAACATTGCGGGCGTAGAACATAAACCGCAGTCCAGTACTTCCACTCCGGACACGACCAAAGCGTC
>JAZUFP010000093.1:0-2918 GCA_045640765.1 Acutalibacteraceae bacterium | reverse complement strand
TATTCTCTGCCAAACAAGTAATCCAACGAAACTTCCAATACTTTTGAAAAGGCGTCGATTTCAATGTCCGTAACCGCCCGTTCGCCGTTTTCGATTCTTGAAATAGATCCGCGGCAAACATAAACCGCCAGCAATTCCAATTTGTTTGAAAGTTGTTGTTGACTTAATTTTTTCTGAATTCGCGCCGTTTTTATCCGTTCGCCAACAATATTGATTTGTTTTGAATCGAAAATCCGCTGCATTTTATCACCATCTTGTCTTGAAATTGGACAAAAATAGTGTATACTGTATTTTGCGGGATATTGTCCTAAAACAAGACAACAAGGAGATGTTTGTTATGAAAGTTGCCGTGATCGGATCGCGCGGATTGGTTGTGCCGGATTTGGAAAACTATTTGCCGGACGATACCACAGAAATCGTTTCGGGCGGTGCCAGGGGCATTGACACCTGTGCCGCCGATTACGCCGCGCGCACCGGCATTCCGCTGACCGTTTTCCGTCCCGAATATGAAAAATTCGGTAAAGCCGCGCCGCTGAAACGCAATCTGCAAATCATTGACTATGCCGATACCGTGCTTGCTTTTTGGGACGGCATTTCCCACGGGACGAAATTTGTCGCGGAGCAATGTGCCGAAATCGGCAAACCGATCCGGATTATTCCAATGAATCGACCGCAATGAACGCCGGAACGGTAAAACGCAAAACAAAAACCCCTGCGGAATTTCCGCAGGGGTTTTGACTGTATCAAATAATAAATTATTTGAGTTCGACAGTACCGCCGACTTCGGCGATCTTTGCTTTGATGTCTTCGGCTTCTTCCTTCGCAACGCCTTCTTTGAGGGTCTTGGGAGCGCCATCGACCAGTGCCTTGGCTTCAGCCAGGCCCAGACCGGTGATTTCACGGACGACCTTGATGACCTTGATCTTCTGATCGCCGGCGTTCGCCAGAACGACTTCAAATTCGGTCTTTTCTTCAGCAGCAGCAGCGCCACCGGCAGCCGGAGCGGCAACCGCAACAGCGGCAGCGGCGGAAACGCCGAATTCTTCTTCAACAGCCTTTACGAGTTCGGAAAGTTCCAGAACGGTAAGAGTTTTCAACTCTTCAATCATAGCAGTAATCTTTTCAGATGCCATTTTATTTTCCTCCAAATTTTCAAATAAATTTTTTTAATGTTTGTTTTTTTAATTATTCTGCGGCGGGTTCAGCGGCTTCACCGTCTTTATCAACGATGGCCTGAACGGCACGCGCGAAAGCGGCGATCGGGGCCTGGAAAGCGCTGCAAACGGTAGCAAGCAGGACTTCCTTGGTCGGGAGTTTCGCCAACTCCACGATTTTGTCGAGACCGATGACTTCACCGTCCAGGAAACCGGTTTTAATGGAGAAGTTTTCGTGATCTTCGGCAAACTTGTTCAGGATACGGGCAGCGGCAGTATAGTCATCGTTGGACAGGGCGATTGCGGTCGTGCCTTCCAGAACGGATTGCATATCCGCAAGACCGGTATCGTCCACAGCACGGGAAAGCAGGGTGTTCTTCACGACGAAGTATTCAACGCCCGCTTCGCGCAGCTCTTTACGAAGTGCGGTATCGTCCGCCACGGTGGTGCCTTTGTAGTCAACGACCACACCGGCGCAGGCGGCGTCCAGCTTCGATTTGAGGTCGGCGACCAATTGCTGTTTCTGCTCCAAAACTTTTGCGTTCGGCATAAAAATGTTTCACCTCCGAAAGAGAAATAATTTTGTGCCGAACCGATAAAAAAATATCCACCCCGAAAACGGGATGGACATGAATATACAAAAGCGTATTTTTCATGCGCACCTCGGCAGGCGGCAATGCCTTACGACCAAACGGTCACCTGCTGTCTTCGGATCAGCAACACGAGTATTATAGTATGTGTTTCCCCGTTTGTCAAGTGTTTTTTGCGAAAAAATGACATGGAATGAAAAATTTTTTCAAAAAACAGTTGCATTCCGAAAAAAAGTATGCTATGATAAGTTTTACTCTGGCGTAGCAGGTCCGTGAACTGCCATGCCGATGATTATGACTGACAAGGAGGTGTCACCATGCCGAATATTAAATCCGCGAAAAAGCGCGTGCTGGTTTCCAAAGCAAACGCCGAACGCAACAAAGCGTATCGTTCCGCGCTGAAAACCGCGATCAAAAAGGCTGACGCCGCTATCGACGCCAACGCTTCCGACGCCGGCGAAACCGTCAAGGCCGCTGTCAAGAAGATCGATCAGGCCGCCGTTAAAGGTATTATTCATAAGAATAACGCCGCCAGAAAGAAATCTCAACTGGTCAACAAGTTGAACAAAGCGTAATTTTATAACATTATTTTTTGCAAAAAATAAAGGAAAAAGCGTTCGCTCGGGTGTGTGCGAACGCTTTTTTTATGTTTATTGTCTTATACGATCTGGAACAGGTAAAATTTCAAATAATCGGTTTCCCGAACGCCCCATAAAACGGGGTGGTCGGCGCATTGCTGGCGCACCTCGATCTGCCGCAGGGAAACACCGGCGTCGCGCGCCGCCGAAATCAGCATTTTGCGGAAATCCTCGTCCGGCATGAAGTGGGAACAGGAACAGGTCGCGAGATATCCGCCGCGCGGCAGTAACTGCATGGCGCGCAGGTTGATCTCTTTATATCCGCGGGCGGCGTTGTCGTGTGTTCTGCGCGACTTGGTAAAGGCGGGCGGATCTAAAATGATGAAATCGTACGGCTTTCCGCCTGCGGCGCAGAGCTCCGGCAACAGATCGAACACGTTGGCGGCCTTGAAATCCATGCGGTCCTGCAATCCGTTCAGGACGGCGTTATCCCGCGCCATGGCGACCGCCGTTTCGCTGATGTCCACCGCGGTAACGTGCGCGGCACCGCCCATGGCGGCGTTCAGCGCGAAGGAGCCGGTATGGGTGAAGCAGTC
>JAZUFP010000092.1:0-3428 GCA_045640765.1 Acutalibacteraceae bacterium | reverse complement strand
TCCCTCGCAGATAGCGGTATGGTGCTTGAAACCGCCGCGCGCCAGCCGGATCAGCTTGTTTTCAAGGTCGGGAATTTCGGCAACGCCGCCGCACCCGAAGAAAGATTCCTCAATCGGATCGTCGGTGAACTTTGCCTCGGACGCGTAGATCACGATCTTTCCGTCCTTCGTCTGGCAGTTGGAAAGGGTGACCGGCATCGGTCTGATACGGCCCTCGTTGCAGCCCCATCCGGAGCCGGGATCGTTTTTGGCAAACATCTTATGCTCGGTAACGGTACCCTTCCCTGCCATCAGGCTCTGTGCCACGGGTCCGCAGTGGAACAGGATCACCTTGTTCTCTTCGTCACCGTAGTTGTTGTTCCAGTCCAGCACGGCGGTGGCGCCTTCGGTCGCAAGATTCATGGCACGCATGGCAATGGCGGAGCACATATCGATTTCGCAGGAAGCCACGATGCCGCGGTCGTTCAATTCACTTAACAGAACGCACGGACAAACGCGCAGATACGTTTCCATTTCATTCCAGCAGCGCAGCGCCAATGCGTCTAAATGATATTCGTCAATATATTCGTCAATGACCACGGAAACCTTGGCTAACGTAAAAGCATTGGATTCCGGCACCAACGAAAAATCAGTGTAATCGCGCAGACGTTCCAGTTTGGCAACCACGACGGGATCATCGTTTTGTTTTTCGCCTACTTTGGCAAACAGTTCGGAAAGATCGAAAGATTCAACGTTAATGCCCATTTTCTGCATGGCGATCTCATCAAACCGCACGGTCTTGAAAGCGGTTGTTCTGGCGCCGATGCAGCCCAGATTAAAGCGTTTCATTCCGTTGACAACACGGCAGACGGCGGCAAAATCACGCAGATTTTCCCGGAACTTCGGGCTTAAAGGATGAACCACGTGCGGTTTCATAACGGTGAAAGGCACGTTGTATTGGGTAAAAACGTCGGTTACGGAAAATTTTCCGCAGTAGGCGTCACGCCGATGCTGGAAATCCATTTTGCCGATTTCGTCAGGATATGCCTGCATCAGGATCGGAACGCCGGCATCTTGCAGAGCGGCAATGGCACCGTTTTCATCGGCGAAAATAGGCATGGAGAAAATAACACCGTCATACTGACCTTTGTGTTCTGAAAGCCATTTGGCGTAAAGCAGTCCTTCGTCACGGGTCTCGACCCCACCGTACCGGGTCAGTTCGGCATCCATCATGATGTAGTCGTAGCCGGCTTCGGTGACGGCTTTCACCATATCGTCACGCGCACCGTAAATCAGTTCACCGGGCATGAATCCGCGGTTGCAGAAGCACAGGGCAAAAGTAATTTTTTTCATATCAGTTTACCTCCGAAAAAGTAATTTTTACCGTATGTTTTTCGGTTTCAAAAGCTTTCAGCACGGGCAGCGTTCCGTTTTCGCGTTCGTCAGAACGTCCCATAATGTAACAGTTCGTGGGTTCCAGTCCCAAAACGTAATCGCCGCTTGCCATACTGCGCCATTGAGAAAGGACGGGCAGGGTGTCGCCGCTCCACGTCATTGTCATTGAAATATTCAGCTCGCGGTTTTCCAGCGTCGCCCGGAAATCATTTTCCATCTTCTGGAAAAACACCCGCTCTTCTTCACCGTCGGTCGGTGGGTCAAATTTAAGTTGTCGGTCTAAGCCGCTTTCGGCAAATTCGGTTCTCGGAACGGTTTTACGCGCTTCGGGCAGAATCAGACGGGCCTTTTCGCTTAATAGCGGCCAACCGAAATTACAGTGGTAAATCTGCATGATTTCCTCATCCTGCGGCGTTAAATTGGTGATTTCGTCTTCAACGGTGACCCCGGCACCGTATATCGGGATCCGTATTTTCCGTTTCAGTTCCAATACGTGACCGAAAAGCGCTGTTTCACGCACCGTTCCGCTGATCAAAATTTCACCGTCTTCCACAGCGGCACATACCTGCTTGGCAGGGATTCCGTGATAGCGTCCGTGCAGGGGGTGAAACTCGTCACCGTCACGGTTGGCCGGTCCTGCGGAACGTAATCCGCAGGTGTATAAAAGTCCGCCGGGGAAGGTGTTCAGAAAATTGTTTTCATACGGAATAAAAGCCGAGGGACTGTCGTAACCGTTTTTACTCATCCACGCTACGTTGATGCCTTTATAACGGGCCTGACCGATATCCAGCCCGCTGTCCGGAAGAATGTCCAATTGAAGTCCGCCGGCCGTGCATACCTCGATGATCTGCGTGCCGCGGGCTTTTCCTTCGCTTACCGTCAGCCGCCGCAGGGTGTAAAGCTGTTCGGGATTTCCGATATAACCTTTGCGTTCTTGTTCGGTCATGAAACCAACTCCTTTTATGTTTCTGCTTACATTATAAAAACACCGGGTATTTTTTTATATAGATTTTTGTTCGTTTTACTTTGATTTTGTTCGCAAACGTGTTATAATTTTCATGAACCGTTTTTGTGTATTTTTTGAGGTGATGAAAATGATTTCGGCTTTTGACGTCAATAAACTGCGGGGGATATTAAAGGATTTTTACGAAATAACAAAAATCCGCATCGCCGTATTTGACCACAACCGGAACGAATTGGTGTCCTACCCGGAAGAGGTGGCACCGTTCTGTAAAATTGTTCGCGGCTGCGAAACGGGACGGACGGCGTGTAATCTTTGTGACAGAAAGGCCTGCGAAAAGGCGGCCGAACAGCGGCGGACGCAGATTTACCGTTGTCATGCCGGATTGACCGAAGCGGTAACCCCCATCGTGTTAAACGACGTGCTGATCGGGTACCTGTTTTTCGGTCACGTGTTTTCGTATCCGGATTATAAAAGCGGTTGGGCGGAAATAGAACGGCTGTGCCGGGATCTGCCGATCGATTTTCGTGAATTACAGACTGCTTGCTATGAACGGCCGCTTGTGACCCAGAGCTATATCCGTTCGTCGACGCATATTATGCTGGCGGTGGCTTCCTATCTTGTGAAAGAGCGCATGGCGACGCTGAAACCGGATCAGCCGGCAGTCCGGTTGGACCGATATTTGTCGGAACATTTTACGGAAAAGATCAGCGCGCCGCAACTCTGCCGTCTTTTCGGGGTCGGGAAAACACAATTGTACCGTTTTTCCAAAGAATTGTACGGCTGCGGTATTGCCGAGCATATTCGGAATCTGCGTATCGCCAAAGCGGAACAGTTACTTTCCGCCCATGAAAGTATGCCGTTGTCGCAGATCGCGCAGGAATGCGGATATGACGATTATAATTATTTTATCGCCGTGTTTTCCCGTGCCGAGGGCTGTCCGCCCGGTGCGTGGAGAAAACGGCAGAATGAACGATCGGAATAAGGGTGCTGTTTGGGACATTAAAATCATTTGATGTTTTAGATTTATCTTGCCGGAAAAATCGATCTTTGCCTTTTCACGAACGCCTACTATATTCTTTTATCCAAAGAA
>JAZUFP010000091.1:0-3276 GCA_045640765.1 Acutalibacteraceae bacterium | reverse complement strand
TGCGCCGGTGAGGAAATGAATTGGCGCGGAACGATCTACCGTATCGCCGTATACGGAGAATTGTCCGAACGACAGGATCTTGAGTGCCGTAAACTGGCAAAGTATTATGACATGATTTTTTGCCCGATCGATTCGGTCGGTAATGTGCTGAGGAAAATAAACAGTATATGAACGGGGTTGAAACTGATGACGGAGGTTGAAAACAGCATTACGATCAAAGCTACTGTTGAGCATATCGTATATCGAAACGATCAGAACGGATATACGGTCTGCACGGCTCAATGCGGTAATGAACGGTTAAGCATCGTCGGGAATTTTCCGTTTTTGCGTGCGGGAGATATCGGTGATTTCATCGGCAATTACACCGTTCATCCCAGTTACGGTCAGCAGTTTAAGGCGATTTCTTTTGAACGTGCCGCGCCTGAAAACTCCGCCGAGATCCTGCGTTATCTTTCTTCCGGCGCCATTCGCGGGATTGGTCCTGCAACCGCAAGAAAAATTGTTGAAAAATTCGGTAAGGAATCTTTGGATGTTATCAAAGACCGGCCGCAGGATCTGGCGACCGTCAACGGTATATCCCTTCAGAAAGCATATACCGTGTGCGAAGAATACGCCAAGCAATTCGGTATACAGGAAGTTATTTTGCTTTTGACACCTTATCCGATTTCAATGGAACGGTGCGCTAAAATATACCGTGTGATCGGCAGTGATGCGGTAACACAGATCCGCGAAAATCCGTATATTCTTTGTCGCGATGAAATTGGGGTTCCTTTTGAAATTGCGGAACAGATGGCGTCGGATTTTGATATTTCACCGGACAACGATCAGCGCCTGGAAGCCGGCGTATTATACATTTTACGGGGGAATCTCGCAAACGGTCATACCTGCCTGCCGCGTCATAAACTGGTGGAAGTGGCCGTGCGTTTGCTCGAAAGTGACGCTTTACGGATCGAAAGTATCTGTGACCGCCTGGCCGAAAGGTTTTGCCTGCGGGCTTTTCGCATGAACGACACGGCGTTTTTGGCATTACCGGAGTATTATGATGCGGAAGATTACATAACCGCCCGTTTGCTGAATATTCGTGCGAATACGATACTGACCGGTTTTGTGGACGATCTTGAAATACAGCACGTTGAAAACCGTTTGAAAATTCAATTTGAGGATTTACAGCGTGAAGCGATCCGCAAGGCGTTCTCAGGCGGATTGATGATCTTGACCGGCGGTCCGGGAACAGGGAAGACAACAACGCTGAACGCAATGATTGAATTATTTGTAGCGCGCGGATTTCATATCGAATTAGCCGCGCCGACGGGTCGCGCCGCGAAGCGAATGACCGAGCTGACCGGTTATGAGGCAAAAACGATTCACCGATTGTTGGAAGTGAACTGGGGACCGAACGAAGAACAGACTTTTTCGCGAAATGAAAAGAATCCGCTTGAATGTGACGTCATCATTTTGGACGAAGCTTCAATGATCGATACGGTACTGTTTGAAAACCTGTTGAAGGCACTTCGTCTGTCTTGCCGGATCATTCTGGTCGGTGACGTTGATCAGTTACCAAGTGTTTCCGCCGGAAACGTTTTGGGAGATCTGATCGACTGCGGACTTTTTCCGTCAGTTGCATTGAAAAAAGTTTTCCGCCAGGCCAGTGAAAGCATGATCATTACCAATGCGCACGCGGTGATCGGCGGCGAGCCGATAGATCTTTCAAATAAGAGTAAGGATTTCTTTTTCATGCATCGCAATAACGCCGCAGAGGTCTGCAATACCGTTTTGGAACTGTGTGCGGAACGTCTGCCGCTGGCATACGGGTTCGATTCTCTGAATAACATTCAGATACTTTGCCCATCCCGCAAAACCGATGCCGGAACGGTCAATCTGAACAATCTGCTCCAAAGCTGTCTGAATCCGCTGATCGGGGACAAGCAGTATATGACCTATAAGGGTATTCGCATTTCCGCCGGTGATAAGGTCATGCAGACCAAAAACAATTACGATATCACTTGGGAGCGCCCCGGCGGTGAAGAGGGCTGCGGCGTGTTTAACGGGGACGTCGGAACGGTGACGGCTGTCGACCGGCGGGCCGGTACATTACAGGTTTGTTTTGAGGACCGGACGGTTACGTATCTTGGGGATGAAGTCGGTGAATTGGAACTGGCGTATGCTGTTACCGTTCACAAAAGTCAGGGTAGTGAATTTGACTGTGTCATCATTCCGCTTTTTGACGTACCGTCACAACTGCGTTATCGGAATCTGCTGTATACTGCTATTACACGGGCTAAAAAGCTATTGGTTATCGTCGGTAGTGAAGCGGTCTTGCGCGAGATGGCAAATAACGATCGTAAAATGTTGCGTTATACCATGCTGCGCGGCTTTTTGAGCGAGGCGGAATAATGCACGTTTTTCATAGACTGTTTGAGGTATTTTGCAGAACATTTTATCCACGGCACTGCGTATGCTGTAATACACGTATTGCGGAAGAAGAGCAAATCTGCACGTTTTGCCGACACTGGATCGAAAGGATCCCGCCGGAAAAACGATGCCTGCGTTGCGGAATGTTAAAGGAACATTGTCAATGTAATGCGTGCGTCTACCATTTCGAACACCTGACCGCGCCGTTTTACAATGCCGGTTTGGCGCAACAGGGATTTTATCGTTTAAAATTCGGCGGACGCGCGCATTATGCCCGGTTTTTTGCGGCGGAAATGGCGCGCAGTGTGCGAACTGAATTTTACGGTACCGAATTTACCGGAATCTGTTACGTCCCGATATCGCGGAAACATTTGCGCCAAAGAGGATTTGATCAGTCGAAAGAACTTGCCCGTGAACTTTCAAAAATTCTGAACCTTCCGTTTTTAGAGGATCGTTTGATCTGTCGCACTTCCGGAAAAACACAGCATACCCTGAGTTGGGACGAACGCTTTGAGGCGGCACACGGTAAATACGCCGTATCCGGGCCGGTAAACGGTCGCATTCTGTTGGTAGATGATATCAAAACCAGCGGCGCAACTTTGGATGAATGCGCGCGTGAGCTGCTTTTTGCCGGTGCGGATGAGGTTTGGTGCGTTTCTGCACTCATCAACGACACGAAATTTGAAACAATATCCGCCTATGCGCAAGAAGTTTGTAAATCGCTGTAAAATCCGGTTGCAAATGCGGAATAATTATGATATACTTGTGCAGTAAAAACTAACCGACAGGGAGGGGAACACATGGCTACCGAAATCGGAATCGACCTCAATGGTAGCACTGTACTTGGAGAGGTAGATGTAGTGT
>JAZUFP010000090.1:0-12757 GCA_045640765.1 Acutalibacteraceae bacterium | reverse complement strand
AAACAGATGTCGGCGCTGGGATTGCTCAGTGACGTGGCACTCGGATTCATCGCCTTTGCCATCGGCAATGAATTCCGTCTGTCCCAGTTAAAGAAAACCGGAAAGCAAGCCACCGTGATCGGTATCGTTCAGGCCGTCGTGGCGACTGCTTTCGTCGATGTCGCGCTGATCGCGTTACACTTTATCCTGCCGGATAAGATCTCCCTTTCCGCCGCCATTACGCTGGGCGCGGTCGCCGCCGCAACGGCTCCTGCCGCTACGCTGATGGTCGTCCGCCAGTATAAGGCAAAAGGTCCGCTGACCTCGCTGCTGCTGCCGGTCGTCGCGCTGGATGACGCGGTCGGTCTTGTGATCTTTTCGGTGTCATTCGGTATCGCCCGCGCTTTGCAGACGGGCTCGCCGGACCTGATCTCCATTGTGGTCGAACCGCTGTTGGAAATCGTCTGTTCTTTGTTGCTCGGCTCGGTCATGAGTTTACTGCTGACCTTCTTTGAACGCTTTTTCCATTCCCGTTCCAAACGTCTTTCGTTAATGGTCACCTTTGTGTTCATTACGGTCGGCATCTGTCTGCAAAAGTTTTCTGTCGGCGGCGTACATATCGGATTTTCGCCGCTGCTGACCTGCATGATGCTGGGTACGGTATTCTGCAATCTGTGTGATTATTCGGAAGAACTGATGGATCGCTGTGACCGATGGACGGCGCCGCTTTTTGTACTGTTCTTCGTGATTTCGGGCGCGGAACTGAAACTGTCGGTGTTCGCCGATATTGCCGTTGTGCTGATCGGTGTTCTGTTTATTCTTTTCCGGTCGGTCGGAAAATACTTCGGATCGTTTTTCAGCGCGAAAGGTATGGGCTGCGACCAAAACACCGTGAAATATCTCGGGATCACCCTGTTGCCGCAGGCGGGCGTTGCGCTCGGTATGTCGGTGACCGCCATGCAGTTGGGGGAAACCGACGGGGGACTGGTGCGCAATATCGTTCTGTTCGCGGTGCTGATTTACGAACTGGTCGGACCGTTGCTGACCAAAATGGCATTGACCGCCGCGGGCGAGATCAAAAAGGAAGAAAAGACCTCTGCAAGAGGGGTAAAATAAGCAATAAAAATCCCCGCCGCGGCGGGGATTTTTTTATGGGTTGCAGGATCCGCAGGGGGTATACCCGTCATCGATCAGTTTCTGACGGTCGCCCTTATAGATCTTTTTGTTGTTCGGATTCATGGTCTTGACGGAATCGCAGGATTCCCGGTGAAATTTGTTCCGCAGGGTGTTCAGCACATAGGTGCCGCTTTGTTCGGGCTGGTCGCCTTTCGACCAGTTTTCACCGGTTTTGTAGTTGATCGAAACGCCGGGCTGAACGTTGTAACAGAACACACAGTAGCAAACGCTGTCGCCATTGTCTTCCAGTGACCACGCCTCCATCAATACGCCGTCCGCCACCAGATTATCACCGTCGAAGATCGGGGTAACGCGGTACAGCACACGGCCGTTTGTTTCTTTGACGTAGTCGGCGACCATGTTTTCGAACGGAAGCATTCCGTCCACGTTCATGTATCGGGTACCGGTGATCAGGTTGCGCTCGTTGGCGTTTTCGCCGGCTAATTGAAAGCCGATCAGGTGACAGCGGTTGTAAAGACTTTTTCCGTCCACGAAATCATACTGCCTGTTGCGCCATCCGGTCGGTTTGACCGAACTGATATCGCCGCGTTTTTCGGTCGGCATCAGCGCGCGTCCCACGCAGGCATAGGTCTCGCCGCAACGTCCCAGCCGATCCAGTTTTGAATACTTTTCAAAGACGCCGGATACCTGCTTTTCTTTTTCGGTGAAGAACGGCTCGTTATCGTTGACGGCAACAAAAGCGTCACCGCTGTATTCCGGAATGTGTTGCAGGTCCGCCGCCGATGCTTGAGGTTTATTTTCGGTTTCGCTTTGAGAAGCGGTTTCAAAATCCCGCAGCGGTTCCGGCAAATCACAACCGACAACGGTCAGACACAGCAGCAGACAAAGGAAACCGGCAAGAATACGCTGTTTCATTTCACATAGACCTCCTCGGTGATCTTTTCGTGGGAGGAACCGGCAAATTCATTGGTTTCAAGCAGACGCCATCCGGAAAGATCGACCGAAAAATGACGGTCGGCAGGGTAGTGCCGGTTCCAGCGGTACACAATGATCTTTTCGGTCTTCGGCAGAATATCGGTCAGTTCGTCGGTTTCGGCGAAACAGTATTCACCGCTGCCGGCGCGCTGTAAAAAGTTTTCATCTACCGATATGTTTTTCGCCGCCTCTTCAAACTGTCCTTTTGTGTAGGCGTTCATCCATAACGTCGTGTCTTTTGAAAGCGTCAGCACACGCCCGCGCAAAACACTGTCTTTACTCTGGCGGCGGTGATTGAACAGCATACCGCCTTTGTCGTCGATGCAAACGATCAGAATCATATCATTCACCCTTTTGTCTTGATGTGGATATTTTAACATAATTTTACCGCCGGAGCAAGAGAAAAAACGCGCTTTTTAGGTTGTGTTTGACAAAACGGGCATTATATTGTAAGATATGCTTATAAAATTTAAGGAGTTGTTTGTTCCATGCCGGATGACCCCGGGAGTATTCCGCTTGGCAGCATGGTCTGCTATTTGTTGTTGATCCTCGGCTGTGCGTATTTCGCCGGAACCGAGATTTCGTTGGCGTCGGTCAACCGCATCCACATGATGAGCCGTTCCGATAAAGGCGACCGCCGTGCCGGACGGGTCTTGAAGATCCTTGACCGTTTTGAGGAAGCGCTGTCCACTTTGCTGATCGGCAATAACATCATGAACATCGGATGCGCCACGCTTTCGGTACTGATCGCCCGCAGGATCTGGGGATCGGGCGGCGTATCGGTCGCCACGGTACTGACGGCGATCATTCTGTTTATTTTCGGTGAAATGATCCCGAAATGTTTTGCCCGTTCCTGCAACGAAAAATTTGCGTTGGCGGTATCGGGATCGCTGTTGGTTTTAATGAAAGTCCTGAAACCGCTGTCCTGGTTTTTTACCTGGATTTCCGGACTGGTCACCGCGCCGTTTGTGCGCCGTGCCGAACCGGAAGTGACCATGACCGAGGACGAATTGCACGATATCGTGGAAAATATTTCTTCCGAAGACGGTTTTGATGAAGATACAGGTGAACTGATGCGTTCCGCCCTGCGCTTTTCCGACCGTACAACGGGGGAAGTCATGGTACCGTGGAAACAGGTGCAGACCGTTTCGGTCGGCATGAAAACACCGCAGATCTTAAAAACCGTGCAGAATTCGGTGCATTCCCGTCTGCCGGTGATCGGGCGTGACGGCTCGGTGCGCGGCATTTTGCAGATCCGTTCGTTTATGCGTGCGTACCTTAAAAACCGTCAGGTCGTTTTGGCATCTGTCATGGACTACCCGTATTATATCAAAGCCGATCTGCCCATCGACGACGCGCTGACGCAGATGAGCAACCACCGCCGCAATTTGGCTGTTGTCAAAAGCGATGCGGGGGAGATCCTCGGCATTTTAACGGTCGAGGATATATTGGAAGAACTTGTCGGCGAGATTTACGACGAGGACGATATCGGAGGTGACTCCGATGAATGAGTTTTTATCTTATCTTGCCATATTGGTATTACTGGCGCTGTCGGCGTTTTTCTCGGCGACCGAAATCGCCTTCGCATCGGTCAGCGCACTGCGCCTGAAAACCCGTTTACAGGATGAAAACAGTCTGGCACTGCGCCTGGCAAACGCGATCAAGGAACGTTATGACGATGCGTTGAGCGCGATCCTGATCGGCAATACGCTGGTCAACATTGCCGCGTCTTCGGTCGCGACGGTGCTGGTGATCGACCTTTTGGGTGAAAACAACGCGTGGGTCGCCACGCTGGTCATGACGCTGCTGGTGCTGACGTTCGGGGAAGTTCTGCCGAAAGTGCTTGCCAAACAGTTTGCCGAAAAGTACGCGGTCACGGTTTCCGTTCCGGTCTTTGCCCTGACCAAAATTCTGAAACCCTTTTCGTGGATCGTCATGCTTTTTGTCAATCTGGTTTCTAAATTATGGCAGCGTTCCGTGACCGATACCGAAGCCGTTTCGGAAGATGATCTGGAAAATATTATTGATATCGTTGAGGATGAGGGCGTGCTGGACGAGGAACAGTGTGATCTGTTGCAGAACGCGCTGGATTTTGATGACGTCTGCGCGTACGAGGTCATAACGCCCCGTGTGGATATGGACGCTATCGATATTCGCGATCCGTACGAAAAGAATATTCAGAAGATCGTGGACTGCACCTATTCCCGTGTTCCGGTGTACGAGGATACGCCCGATCATATTATCGGGATCCTGCATCTGAACCGCGTGTTCAAGGAACTGACCGAAACCGGGCGGATCTCCATTCGCGAACTGTTGCTGCCCGTGACCTTTGTGCATAAGACCATGCCGCTGCCCGACGTGCTGGAAAAAATGAAAGAAACCAAAAGTCACATGGTCGTGGTGCTGGACGAATACGGCGGTACCATGGGCATTCTGACTATGGAGGACGTCATGGAACAACTGGTCGGCGAGATCTGGGACGAAACCGACGAGATCGAACGGGAGTTCATCTGCGTGGACGATACCCATTACGAAGCCGTGGGGGATATGCGCCTGGAAGACTTTTTCGACGAGTTTGATATCGACGTCGAGGAAGATACCGACTTTGACGACGATAATACCACCGTCGGCGGCTGGGCGATCACCTGTTTAGACGGCGATTATCACGAAGGGGACACCTTCACCTACGAAAACCTTTCGGTCACCGTGACCGAAGTCGGGGATAAGCGCGTGGAATGCGTGGCGGTGGAAGTCCTGCCCGAAATCGAAAAAGAAGATTAAAAAAGTCCGTGTAAAGCATTTTGCTTTGCACGGACTTTTTGTGTCTGTTCCTAACCGATTGCCGTTTTTCATCCATAAAAGACCTTTTCGGTTATCGGTAGAGAGAAAAAAGTATTGCGCTTTTCGGAAAATGTTGCTATAATGTAAGCACCACACAAATTGAATATTTTTTTGCATAAAGCAGTTAAAGGTGTACATTTTAATTTTTGTAAAAATGTATGCTCTGTTTTCGTACACTTTTCTGTTTTATGTAAATTTGTCGAATTCAATTTGTGTGGTAGCAATTGGAGTGATACATTTTTCGGTGTGTGTGACTTCGGTTGCACACACTTTTTTGTTTTAAAGGGGGCTGTTGTATATCTTTGCAAAGCATAGATGCAGAAAATCAACAAGTATAAACAGAAAGAGGTTAAAATGAATATGGCAAATATATTTAGAGCAAAAAAATCATTTTGGAAAAAATGCTGGATCTTTTTGCTGATTTTTGCTTTTCTTATCCCCTGTATGCAGGGCTGTGGCAATTCAAACGATTCAAAAAGCAATCACGAGGAAACAGAAACAATTGAATGGTCTAATTACTCACTACATGAACAGTTGCCTGAACCAAAATCGACAAAAGGCATGAATATTTATGATCGTTCAGATAGCTTAGATCTTACGGTTTGTGATGTTTCGCAAAAAGAATATGACGAATATGTGAAAAAATGCGAGTTTGAATACGGTTATTCTTTGGAAAAGGATAAATCAAATTCCTCATTTATGGCAGAAAGCGAAAATGGATATGAACTTTACATTCACTATTATTCGGATGATAAAGAAATGCATATTTCTTTATCTGCAATTAGTGAAGAAAAAGAAACTCCAAATCAACCAATTACCGACGAAAAAGAAACTTCGAGTCAACCAATATCCGAACCGTCTAAAACTACGGAGTCAAGCGATTCGGATTTGGTAAACGGAATGCATAAGGATTTCAAAGAAGCGATGGACAGCTATGAAAAGTTTATGGATAAATATGTCGCTTTTATGAAGAAATATGCTGCTAATCCGAGTGATCCTAATTTGCTTTTGGAGTATTCGGATTATTTGAGCGAGTATGCTGATATGGTTGAAGAATTTGATGATTGGGATAGTGAAGATCTGAATTCTGCTGAATTAGCATATTATTTAGATGTTCAAACCCGTGTCAATAAAAAACTGTTGGAAGTCAGTGGCAACTGATTACCTATAAAAACGAAAGAGGGAAATACGATGATAAAACAAAAAAACACGACGATTCCGGCACTTGCCGCGATCCTTGCGGCTCTGATTCTTGTACTTTGCTTTTTTATGCCTTACGGTGTAGCAAAAGGCGATTTCAAGTCGGAATGCAAGGAAAACAGCGACGTAGAGCTGTACGAAGATTTTTCAATGACTGCGGGCGATATAGTCAATGTTTCTGAATATGAATACTTAAGAATTTACATTCACGAAAATTCGCTTGGCGATGCAGATGCAGAAAATACAGTAAGAATTGTTCTCCTTTCAATCATTGCCGTAACCAGTCTGCTCGTACTTGTGTTTGCGCTTTTCAAAAAAGGAATCGGTGCAATCATTATGTCGATTCTAAATTTGTTGGCTGCCTTTGCATTTAAGTTTGATTTGAAGGATTGCGGAATTGTTCCGTCGGATAATTATTCTTACGGAATTGCACCGTTTTTAAGCATTATTCTTGCGGTAGGCATTATTGCTCTGTCCGTATGGCTGAAAATCAGCTTAAAGAAAGCAAAAACGGAAACCGTTGCTGAATAATTGGTAATAAAAAAGACTATATCATAAATACACCGCCGTCAGCATTTGCTGACGGCGGTGTATCGTTTGTAGTATATCCTAACGATATTATAAGTAATACACATCTTCTGCCCATTTTTGCGGGTTGGTATCGATGTAATTCCAAATACGCAAATAATCGTTTTCATCACGGATCACATGGTCGTAAAAGGAATTTTGCCAAAGAGAATGACCACATTCTTTATTGGTAAATCTTTTAAATGTTCCGATAAAATTGGATAAAGTATTGTTGTAGGGTGCGGCGTCCCCGACGCACCTTTGGTTCGATCTTTCATCGGAGACCTTGTTGTTGCTGATTTTGATGATCAAATGAATATGATTCGGCATGATCACATATTTTTCAATTTTGATTGCCGGATAAAAATTGCTCATAATCATCAGCTGATTTTCGACAATTCTTCCGATGTTTGATAATTTCGTTTTCGGCGCGTCGAGGACGCCGCACCCTACGATACTGCCGAATATTTTCTGTTTGTTTTGCGTGCAAATTGTGATAAAATAATATCCGCCCGACGAATAATCATAATGCTTTAATCGGTTTGGCTTTCGCTTTTGTAATTCCATATCATCACCGATCATATCATAACAAAAAACACACCGCGAATCAAGCGGTGTGTTTTTCTTATAACCGGGGATATTACTTATTCAACGCTTCCTGTACGGCAACCGCGCAAGCAACGGTCATACCGACCATCGGGTTGTTGCCCGCGCCGATCAGACCCATCATTTCAACGTGAGCCGGAACGGAGGAGGAACCTGCGAACTGTGCGTCGGAGTGCATACGACCCATGGTATCGGTCATGCCGTAGCTGGACGGACCGGCGGCCATGTTGTCCGGATGCAAAGTACGTCCCGTACCGCCGCCCGAAGCGACCGAGAAATAGCTGACACCGTTTTCGATGCACCATTTCTTATAAGTACCCGCGACCGGATGCTGGAAACGGGTCGGGTTGGTGGAGTTACCGGTGATGGAAACACCGACGTTTTCAAGGCGCATGATCGCCACACCTTCCGGAACGTTATCCGCGCCGTAGCACTTAACGTCGGCACGCGCACCTTTGGAGAACGGCTTTTCGCTGACAACTTTGACTTCTTCCGCGTACGGATCAAATTCGGTTTCTACGTAAGTAAAGCCGTTGATACGGGAAATGATGTAGGCGGCGTCTTTACCCAGACCGTTCAAAATAACGCGCAGCGGTTTAATACGAACCTTGTTGGCGTTGAGGGCGATTTTGATCGCGCCTTCGGCAGCGGCAAAGGATTCGTGACCCGCCAGGAAGCAGAAGCATTCGGTTTCTTCTGAAAGGAGCATTTTGCCGAGGTTGCCGTGACCTAAACCGACCTTGCGGTTTTCGGCAACGGAACCGGGGATGCAGAAACTCTGCAAACCGACACCGATGTTGGCGGCGGTGGTAGCGGTGGACTTGTCACCGGTGCGCTCGGCTTCTTTCAAAGCGATGGCGGAACCGACGGTGTAAGCCCATTTCGCGTTTTCAAAGCAGATCGGCTGGGTTTCCTGCACGATGGTGTAGGGGTCGATGCCGGCTTTGTCGCAGATCTCCTTGCATTCGTCGATGGAGGAGATCCCGTATTTTTTCAACACGTCGAGGATCTTGCCCTCGCGTCTTTCATAACCTTCAAACTGTGCCATTGTACGTTCCCTCCTTCTTATTCCTTGCGCGGGTCAATGTACTTGACCGCGCCGTCTTCTTCGTTGAAACGGCCATAGTGACCGATCGACTTTTCGTAAGCTTCGTTGGGTTCCATACCCTTCTTGATGAAGTCGGTCATTTTGCCTAATGAAACAAATTCATAACCGATGACTTCGTCGTTTTCATCCAGCGCCATGCGGGTGCAGTAACCTTCGGTCATTTCCAGGTAACGAACGCCTTTGGCTTTGGTACCGTACATGGTACCGACCATGGAGCGCGCGCCTTTGCCGAGGTCTTCCATGCCGGCGCCGATGACCAGACCGTCATCCGAGAAAGCGGACTGACTTCTGCCGTAAACGATTTGCAGGAACAGTTCACGCATTGCGGTATTGATGGCGTCACAGACTAGGTCGGTGTTCAGCGCTTCTAGCACGGTTTTGCCGGGCAGGATTTCCCCGGCCATGCCCGCGGAGTGGGTCATACCGGAACATCCGATGGTTTCGACCAGCGCTTCTTCGATGATGCCGTTTTTAACGTTGAGTGAAAGTTTGCAGGCACCCTGCTGCGGGGCACACCAGCCGACACCGTGGGTGTAAGCCGAAATATCTTTGATTTCCTTTGCCTGGATCCACTTGCCCTCTTCCGGGATGGGAGCCGGACCGTGGTGGGGTCCCTTCGCGACGGGACACATGTTTTCTACTTCTTTTGAGATAACCATAAACGAACTCCTTTCAGAATGTTGGTCGAAAATACAAAATTCGACCGTACTCAACTATTATAACAAAGCCATTCGTAAAAAACAATAGCGGATTGCAAAAAAAGTTAAATATTTAACACGTATTTTTCGGCGTTTGCCCGCGGAATAAAATCATCTTGCATTCCGCTGCCGCCTGCGATACAATAATAAAGTCATGAAACCGATCGTTTCCGATATACTATTAGGGGAGGAATGCAAAGTGTTCAAAGAAATCAATTTTCGTGAAATCAAAGAAAATCTCGTGCAGATGATCGCGGATGAATGGATGCTGGTTACCGCCGGCACAAAGGAAAGCGGATATAATATGATGACGGCTTCCTGGGGATTCGCCGGTGAAATGTGGGGCGCCGACAGCATGATCACGGTCATCCGTCCGGCACGGTACACCATGGAATTCATTGAAAAGAACGATTATTTCACGTTGAGTTTTTACGGTGATAATAAGGCGATCCATAAAATCTGCGGCAGCCAGTCCGGCCGGGATATCAATAAGACCGAGGCAACGGGACTGACCCCCGTCTTTGACGGTGACGCGACTTATTTCGAGCAGGCGCGCGTCGTTGTGGTACTGAAAAAGCAGTACGTTCAGCAGATGGAAGAAAAATGTTTTGCCGACCGTGAGCCGCTGCGCTGGTACAATAACGATCTGCACTATGCCGTGATCGGCAAGGTCGAAAAAGTACTGATCCGGGAATAAATCCGCTTGTAACCATTATCACAAATTTGTCATAATTCGCCCAAAAGGTTGCCAAAAAGGGATTTATCTGCTAAAATGACTCCAATATTAAAGGAGGATCTGTTATGTCCTGTTATCAATTAGAAGCCGTTCAATGCGGTGATACATTGGCGGTACTGCATACAACGATGGGGGATATCACCGTAAAACTGTTCCCCGAAAAAGCGCCGAAAGCGGTGGAAAACTTCACCACCCATATCAAAAACGGTTATTATAACGGATTGATTTTTCACCGTGTTATCAAAGATTTTATGATCCAGGGCGGCGACCCGACCGGCACCGGTATGGGCGGTGAATCGATCTGGGGTCATAATTTTGAAGATGAATTCTGCGTGGAACTGCATAATCTGCGCGGTGCTTTGTCGATGGCAAACGCCGGTCCCGGCACCAACGGCAGTCAGTTCTTCATCGTTCAGGCCGATACCGTTCCGGAAAGTATGCTTTCCCAGATGGAAGACCTTGCCGACCGCGGTTTCCCGACCGAGATCATGGAGGCCTACGCCGATCTGGGCGGTACTCCGTGGCTGGATTTCAAACATACCGTTTTCGGTCAGGTGATCGAAGGTATGGACACGGTTGATCAGATCGCCAATACCGTTGTCGGCCCCGGCGATAAACCGGTCGAAGCGGTCAAGATCATTTCCGCCGAAGTTGTGATCGCACCGTAAAATGGCAAAGAAAGAAAACACCAAAAGCCGGATCGTATCGGCAGCGTGGGAACTGTTCTACGAGCAGGGGTATGAAAATACAACGGTCGATGAGATCATTGCCAAAAGCGGTACTTCCAAAGGGTCGTTTTATCATTATTTCGACGGGAAGGATGCTTTGCTTTCGTCCCTTTCGTATCTGTTCGATGAAATGTACGATCAGCTGAAAGACCGCTTCACGCCCGAAATGGGCGCGATCGACAAACTGGTATTTCTGAATCGGGAAGTGTTCCGGATGATCGAAAACCGTATTTCGGTCGATCTGCTGGCGCGTCTGCTTTCGACCCAGTTGGTCACCCGGTCCGAGCGACACCTGCTGGATCAAAGCCGTACTTATTATAAACTGCTGCGCCGTATTATTTTAGACGGGCAGGAAACAGGGGAACTGACCGATACGCTTTCCGCGAACGATATCGTCAAGGCGTACGCCGTGTTCGAACGTGCCGTGATGTATGACTGGTGTATCTGCGGCGGAGATTATTCGCTGTGCCGTTACGGGGAAGATATGATCCGCCGTTTTTTGGACGGCTATCTGGCTGAAAACCGAAAATAATTTTTTGTCCAATTATTTTATAGACTTTGGTCTATAACGAAAAACGCTTTATTTAACGAAAAACGAACGCAATCGAAAACATAAGTTTTGATTTTGGTCTAAACTTTGTTCTCTATTGCGTTTTGTTTTTGTTTGTGGTATACTGACACTGTTATTATTTGGAAAAGGAGTGTGATTGGCATGACGTCAATCAGCATCTGCATCCTGGTAACCATTATTGCCTACCTGGTCGGTATGGTCATTATCGGTGCCGTTTGCAGTAAGAAAAACAAAAATTCGGATGACTTTTATCTGGGCGGCAGAAAGCTGGGCCCGCTGGTTACCGCTATGAGCGCGGAGGCCTCTGACATGAGCGGATGGCTTTTGATGGGCTTGCCGGGTCTTGCGTTGATGACCGGCTTGGCGGAAGCCAGCTGGACGGCGATCGGTCTTGCGATCGGTACATACATCAACTGGCTGATCGTAGCAAAAAGAATTCGTGTTTACAGTCATAAACTGGGCGCGTTTACTCTGCCCGATTTCTTCTCCAAGCGGTTTGGCGATGACAAACGTATTCTGACTTGCATTTCCGCGCTGTTCATCATCATTTTCTTCATTCCGTATACCGCGTCGGGCTTCTCCGCCTGCGGTAAACTGTTCAACAGTTTGTTCGGAATGGACTATCTGACCGCTATGATCATCAGTGCCGCGGTCATTATGATCTATTGCACGTTGGGCGGCTTTTTGGCGGCTTCCACGACCGACTTTGTTCAGAGTATTATCATGACGGTCGCTTTGCTGGTCGTTCTGGGTGTCGGTGAAGCGGTAACCGGCGGCTTCGGTGCGGTTTTCAACAACGTCAAAAATCTGACCGGTTATACCGACCTGTTCAAGGGCTTTGACGTGGCAGGCGGAACGACCGGCTCGTACGGCGCACTGCCCGTCGCTTCGACCATGGCATGGGGTCTCGGTTACTTCGGTATGCCGCACATCCTGCTTCGCTTTATGGCGATCGAGGATAAGAATAAACTGAAACTTTCCCGCCGCGTTGCCAGCATTTGGGTCGTGATTTCCATGGCGATCGCCGTTCTGATCGGTGTGGTCGGCTATTCTTTGATGCAGAAAGGCATCGTCCCGACCTACGCGGACAGCTCCGCTTCCGAAACCATTGTGGTGGATATTGCGAACTTTATCAGCAATCACGGTTATATTCCGGCTGTGACGGCAGGTGTCATTCTTGCCGGTATTCTGGCTTCGACCATGTCCACGGCAGACAGCCAGCTGCTGGCGGCCGCGTCCAGTATTTCCCAAAACCTGGTGCAGGAAGTCTTCGGTGTTAAGTTGAGCGAAAAGAAATCGATCTGGCTGGCACGTATTTCGGTTCTGGTCATTTCGGTCATCGCCATTTTCCTTGCGATGAATCCCAATAGTTCGGTTTTCCGCATCGTTTCGTTCGCATGGGCGGGCTTCGGCGCGACCTTCGGTCCGGTCGTCCTGTTCGCGCTGTTCTGGAAACGCACCAATAAATGGGGCGCGCTGGCAGGCATGATCACCGGCGGCGTTATGGTTTTCGTCTGGAAATTCGTTGTTCGCGTACAGTTTGCCGATACGGTTCTGAATATCTACGAACTTCTGCCGGCGTTTATTCTGGCGGCGATCGTGATCGTTGTT
>JAZUFP010000089.1:0-2135 GCA_045640765.1 Acutalibacteraceae bacterium | reverse complement strand
TTCTTCCTCGATGAATATATTGCCCACGTTGTGGATAAGAAGTGCCCGGCGGGTGTATGTAAAGATCTGCTGACCTTCACCATCGATAAAGATAAATGTATCGGTTGCGGTATGTGCGCCAAGAACTGCCCGGCATCGGCGATCAGCAAGACGGATTACGTGGCCGACGGTCACAAACTCCCGTCTTACGCGATCGACCCGAACAAGTGCGTCAAGTGCGGCGTCTGTATGGGCAACTGTAAGTTCAAAGCCATTAGTAAAATTTAAGAAAGGAGCCGATAATAATGGATATGATCAATGTAAAAATCAACGGAATCGCCGTCAGTGTCCCGAAGGGCTCCACCATTCTTGAAGCAGCCCGTCAGGCCGGTGTGGAAATCCCCACGCTGTGCTTCATGAAAGAGAAGAATGAGATCGGCGCTTGCCGTATCTGCGTGGTCGAAGCCAATGAAGGCCGCGGCTTCCGCATTGTCACCGCCTGCGTGTACCCCGTCAGCGAGGGAATGGAGGTCATGACCAATTCCGAAAAGGTTCAGAAAGCGCGTAAAACCACCCTGGAACTGATCCTTTCCACCCATAATAAAAAGTGCCTTTCCTGCGCACGTTCCACCAACTGTGAATTGCAGAAACTCTGCCTTGACTACGGTGTGGAGGACGACACTTTCGAGGGCTTCAAGCCGCAGTATGAAATCGATTACAGCACGCCGCACCTGGTGCGCGATAATAACAAGTGCATCCTGTGCGGCCGCTGTGTTGCCGCCTGTAACGAACAGTATGTCGGCGTGATCGGCGCGAATGACCGTGGTATTGATACCAACATCGGTCAGGCGTTTGATCTGCAGCTCGGTCAGGTACCGTGTATTTCCTGCGGTCAGTGTACCGTTGTCTGCCCGACCGGCGCGTTGACCGAACGTGACGATACCGATAAGATCTGGGCCGCTTTGGCGGATCCGACCAAGACGGTCATCGTTCAGACCGCTCCGTCGATCCGTGCCACTTTGGGCGAATGCTTCGGCATGGCACCCGGCACCAACGTGGAAGGCAAGATGGTTGCCGCACTGCGCCGTCTGGGCTTTGCTAAGGTCCTTGATACCGACTTTTCCGCCGACCTGACCATCGTGGAAGAAGCCAACGAACTGGTCGAACGCATCAAGAACGGCGGAACGCTGCCGATGATCACTTCCTGCAGCCCCGGTTGGGTCAAGTTCTGCGAAATGTATTATCCGGATATGCTGGCACATCTGTCCTCCTGCAAATCACCGCAGCAGATGGCCGGTGCGGTCATTAAGACCTACTGGGCGGAAAAGAACGGCGTTGATCCGAAAGACATCGTCTGTGTTTCGGTCATGCCGTGTACTGCCAAAAAGTTTGAAATCGGCCGTGACGATGAATCCGCCGCCGGCGTGCCGGATGTGGATATCGCCATCACAACGCGTGAACTCGGCCGCATGATCGAACGCGCGGGCCTTAACTTCAAGGCACTGCCGGACGAAGAATTTGACAGCCCGTTGGGCGAAGATACCGGCGCCGCCGTTATCTTCGGCGCTACCGGCGGTGTTATGGAAGCGGCTGTTCGTACTGCCAACGTTTGGCTGAACGGCGCTACCGAAGCCATCGAACTGGAAGCCGTCCGCGGCACTCAGGGTCTGAAAGAAGCCACCGTAAACGTCGGCGGTACAGACCTGAAACTGGCTGTTGCTTCGGGCGCGGCCGCTGCCAAGTGTGTAATGGATCAACTCAAAGCCGGCAATCCGCAGGGCTGGGGCTTCATTGAAATCATGGGCTGCCCCGGTGGTTGCGTCAACGGCGGCGGTCAGCCGATCCAGCCGCAGTACATCCGCGATACGGTCGATCTGAAAGCCGTCCGCGCAAAGGCCCTGTATGATCAGGACGCTTCGATGCCGCTGCGTATGTCGCACGAATCTCCGGTCGTCAAGACGCTTTACAGCGAATGGTATACCGACGGTTTCGGCGGACACAAGGCACATCACGATCTGCATACTTCCTATGTTGCGCGTGAAAAATTCAAGAAATAATTTCGCCTTTCTGCCGCATTCTTTGAGTGCGGCAGATTTTGTTGTGTAACGAAAACTACCGGCAGTGCCGGTAGTTCCAAAAAGCTTTAGCTATGCATA
>JAZUFP010000088.1:0-7328 GCA_045640765.1 Acutalibacteraceae bacterium | reverse complement strand
TATGAAAAACTACACAAACTCCCATACAAAATAGATAATACCACTTTTTTCGCCCCATGTAAACAAAAAAATCGAAAAAAATTGATTTTTTCCGAAATTGACAAAGGAAGACGGCAAAACGGGAATAGTTCTCGAAATATTCGCTAAAAATATTATAAATATATATTGAAATTTCTGCATAACTTTCCATAATAATGATTGACTTTTGATTTTCTTTCCTTTATGATATAAATGTAGAAATTTGGACTTTTACGGAGGAATCAAAAATGGAAAGTAACCAGAAAACCATGGAAGCCATCGTCGCTCTTGCCAAGGGGCGCGGCTTTGTTTACCCCGGCAGTGAAATCTACGGCGGTCTTGCAAACGCCTGGGATTACGGCCCGTTGGGTGTAGAACTGAAAAACAATATCAAACGCGCGTGGTGGAAGAAATTCGTGCAGGAAAGCCCCTACAACGTCGGCCTGGACAGCGCGATCCTCATGAATTCCGAAACGTGGGTGGCTTCGGGCCATCTCGGCGGATTTTCCGATCCGCTGATGGACTGCCGCCAGTGCAAGACCCGTCACCGTGCCGACAAACTGATCGAAGACTATGTTGCCGAAAACGGTCTTGCCGACAACCCCGCCGCGATGGATGACAATCAGATGATGGAATATATAAAGGAACATGAGATCGCCTGCCCCTCCTGCGGCAGTCACGATTTCACCGACATCCGTAAATTCAATTTGATGTTCAAGACCTTCCAGGGCGTTACCGAAGACAGCACCAACACGCTGTATCTCCGTCCCGAAACGGCACAGGGTATTTTCGTAAACTTCAACAATATCCAGCGTACCACCCGTAAAAAGATCCCGTTCGGTGTCGGTCAGATCGGTAAATCGTTCCGCAACGAGATCACACCGGGCAACTTCATTTTCCGTATCCGCGAATTCGAGCAGATGGAACTGGAATTCTTCTGCAAACCGGGTACCGATCTGGAATGGTTCGATTACTGGCGCGCGTTCTGCCGCGACTGGCTGTTGAATCTCGGCATCAAGGAAGCCGATCTGCGTCTGCGTGACCACGATAAAGACGAACTGTGCTTCTATTCCAAAGCGACGACCGACTTCGAGTTCCTCTTCCCGTTCGGCTGGGGTGAACTGTGGGGCGTGGCGGACCGTACCGATTACGATCTGACCCAGCACCGTGAACATTCGGGCAAGCCGCTGGAATACTTCGATCCGGAAACCAACGAAAAATACGTTCCCTACGTGATCGAACCGTCGCTGGGCGCTGACCGTGTCACGCTGGCATTCCTGTGCAACGCTTACGATGAGGAAATCGATGAAAAGGGTGACAAGCGCACCGTGCTGCGTCTGCATCCGGCGCTGGCTCCGTTCAAAGCGGCCGTTCTGCCGCTTTCCAAGAAATTAAGTGCCGAAGCGCTGGAAATCAAGAACGCACTTTCCGCCGACTTTATGATCGACTTTGACGATGCCGGTTCGATCGGCAAGCGTTATCGCCGTGAAGATGAAATCGGCACACCGCTTTGCATTACCTATGACTTTGATTCGCAGGAAGATCACTGTGTCACCGTTCGTGACCGTGATACCATGCAACAGGAACGCATCCCGATCGATCAGTTGAAAGCTTACATTACCGAAAAAATCCGTTTTTGATTTTCGAAGGAGGTAATTTATGACTGCTACGCAGGTTCTTACCATGGTCGCGCTGTTACTCGGCGGTTTGACCTTTTTCCTGTACGGTATGAGTACCATGTCTTCCGGATTGGAACAGATGGCAGGCGGCAAGCTGGAACGCACAATGAAAAAAGTCGGCGCAAACGACTTTTCCGGTTTCTTTTTAGGCGCCGGTGTTACGATCGCGATCCAGTCCTCTTCCGCACTGACGGTCATGCTGGTCGGTATGGTAAACTCGGGGATCATGAGTTTCGCCGATACCTTCGGCATGATCATGGGTTCCCACGTCGGTACCACGCTGACCGCGTGGATCCTGACACTATCGGGCGTCAGCGGTGAAAGTTTCCTGCTGACCCTGCTGAAACCCGCCACCTTTGCCCCGCTTTTGGCCTTTGTCGGTATCGCGATGCTGATGTTTTCCAAAAAAGAACGGCGAAAAAATTTCGCCCTGATCTTTATCGGGTTCGCGATCCTGATGTCCGGTATGACCATGATGAGCAGTGCCGTTGCCGGTGAAGAAGTCCGCGGCAATCTTGAAGGATTGCTGACCGCGTTCCAAAGCCCGGCGCTGGCGTTGTTGGCCTCTACCCTGTTTACCGGTATTATTCAGTCTTCGGCCGCGACCGTTGCCATCGTTCAGGCGCTGGCCGTAACCGGCATGGTCAATTACCGAACCGCCATTCCGCTGATTTTGGGCGCGAATATCGGTACCTGCATGACGGCGCTGATCTCCTGCATCGGCACCAATAAAGAAGCCAAACGCGTAGTCGCCATGCACATCTACACCAACGCGATCGGCGGTGTGATCTGTATGTTGCTGATGTACCCCTTCATGGCGTTCTGGCCCGGTTTGTTAGATCACAAGATCGGCATTATCGGTGTTGCGTTGGTACACAGTCTGTTCAATATCGTTAACACCATCGCGTTCACGCCGTTCAAAGGGTTGGTTTTGAAGCTCTGCCGCAAAACGGTTCCCGGAACCGACGGAACACAGCAGACCATCTTTTTGGACGAGCGTTTGTTCCTTACACCGCCGCTTGCCATTTCCGAATGTCACCGTTTGACGGCCGAAATGGCGGAATACGCGCGCGGCGCGCTTCTGGAAGCGTTACAGTTGATCGACCGGTATGACGCGGGATCAAAACAGCACGTCACGGAAATTGAAGACCTGACCGATAAATACGAAGATAAGCTCGGAACATATTTAGTTCGCCTGAGCCACAACGAGCTCAGCGCTGCCGATTCCCATCGGATCGGTCGTTTACTGCACAGCATCGGGGACTTTGAGCGTATCGGCGACCACGCATTGAACATTGCGGAAGCCGCCGCGGAGATTCATGACAAAAAGGTTATTTTCTCCCCCGACGCGCAGAAAGAACTGGATACGATCGAAAGCGCCATAACCGAGATCATTGAAATGACGGTCGATGCCTTCGTGAACGACGATTCCGAACTTTCAAGCCATATTGAACCGTTAGAACAGGTCATCGATAAATTAAAGGATGAAATGAAAGCGCGGCATATCAATCGGCTTCAAGACGGAAAATGCACCGTTCAGATGGGCTTTATATTCTCCGATCTGCTGACCAATTACGAGCGTATTTCCGACCATTGTTCCAACGTTGCGGTCTATACCATGCAGTTGGATACCGCAAAATTGGACGCGCATAAATATCTGCACACGATCCGTTCGGACGAAAACGTTTCCTTTGCGACCGATTACGATCAATACGACAAAAAGTATTCCATTTAAGAAAATCCAAACATTTCAAAATGCCCGTTCCGAAGCGTCGGAACGGGCGTTTTTTGTGGCGTACAGCCGCTTTTATTTGCAAGTAATCTTCTCTTCCGCTTTACACACAGAAAAACAGCACAGCCGGAAAAACCGACTGTGCTGTTTTGTGTTTTGAGAAAGCTCTTACGAATTGAAGAGTGCCGCGGTAGGTGCGGTGTGGTAACAGAACATTTCCAAACCGCCGTTTTGGGTATTGTAGACGCACATTCCGTTATTAAAGACGTCGCCGACACCGTAAAACGAGAAGCTGCACGTATTGATATCGGCTGAATTGGCTTTACCGAAATCCAAGTGGCTGCAATTCGCAATATTTGCCGTTAATTCAAAGCTTTCAAAATAAAGATCCGGCTTACTATAGTTCTTTTTCATATTCAATTCTCCTATCTCAACCGTTTCTCAATACAAAACGCTTTGTCTCAAATCGGTCACATCGACCGCGTCTACGTAACCGTCACGGTTAACGTCGCCTGCGGTGGATCCGACCATGCCTGCCATGATCTTCTTCAAGCGGATCAGGTCACGGACGTCAACGACACCGTCGCCGTTGATGTCATCAGTGACGTACAGATCGTCATAGCCCTCGCCGGAAAGCTTGGCGACAATTTCTTCCGCCAAAGCGACCGTTTCCTTGGAAACCTTGAACTGCGGGCCATTTGCCAACGGCTGAGCGCTCGCGGTGGTTTTCAGGTTGGTGAGTGCCAGCAGACCGCTGCCGGTATTGGTAATAACGATCGTGCAGGATTCAACGTTGTCGAAATCAATGTATTCAGACAGATCATAGAACTGATCGCTTGCCGTATCGACATTCCACTTATCGCTCTTGACCGCGATACCGCCGGTCCGGATCGTTACGTTCAGAACAGCGCCCGGAGTCTGTGATTTCGCGCCGATCTGGATCGAAGCAAGATCTCTTACGTTGGTAACGGTGAAGGCAATGCCCTGACCGTTCTTCAAGTAACATTCGTTGTTCGGGCCGTTGGTGTAACCGTAATCGCTGACCGAAACACCGCTGCCGCCGCGTTCCACGAAGCAGACCCCTTCAATGCTGGTGCCCGGTGCGTACGCGTTCTGTCCGACCAGCAGGTCACGGACGGTATTGAAGACCGGATGATATTCATGGTCGGCAATGTAAGCGGCTGTTACAACATCGTCTTCCGGTGTGTAGCCCGCCGGATCGTAAATGCGGACCGCGTCCATAACAAAGGTCGTGGAGCCGTGTCCTTCTTCATCGGCGAATTCATTGTACTTCGCCGTGATGGTCACGTTATGCTCGCCATAGCTCAGCCCGCTGACCTTCATGACCGGAACTTCACAGATCTTCGTGATGCCTTCGGTCGCCTTGTAGTAGTTGTTGACGATCAGCTGTTTTTCGATCGTGCCGGTGGAGTCGGTCACGTCAACGGTGATGAAACCGGAGGTATTATCGGTGCGGGAGATCACATCGAAGCCCGTACCGGTAAAGGTGAAGGAGCAGGAAATCGGATTATCGGCCGTGACAGTCGCCTTGTGGTAACCGCCGAGACTGTATTCCGCACAGTCATTATTCGCCTTATCGAAGCCGTACACGTTGTTGGCGTCGATGGTAACGACACTGCTGGTTCCCGGACGGTCTTCCGCCTGAACGGCAGTCGCATCGTTCGCGGTAACGTCCCACGTACCGTCGAAGCTTACGAAATCGTCTTCGTAATAGATGATGGTCGCCGGAATGACGGTGACGGTTCCGTAATAGTTGCCCTTATCGGCTTCCAGGGTGGATTCGTTACCCTGATAGTTGACGACGTAAGAGAAGGTTTCGGACTCGGTCATCTTCATTTCATTCAGCTGATAGGTGACCTTGCTGCCCTTAACGGCGATATGACCGTATTCGCCTTCCATTTCCGAATTGAGCAAACCGAGAGATCCGGTCGCCTTGCCCGGCTCACGTTCGCCGCAAACGCCGACCAGTCTGCCGGTGTTGTAGAACATATCGTTTGCCAGAACGGAAATTTCAACCGGAATGCCGTAGTCGATGACGATCGCATCCGGAATGGCGCCGATCTTGTAAACAACGCCGAACCAAACGGTCGTACGCGCGTAGTTGTAAGTCGGGTCATTTACTTCCGTATTATTGGTAAATGCCTGAGAATTGTTCGGATCGTAATCCGTAACGTAGGTCGATTTCGTATCAACGTCGCCCTTGGTGATTTCCCAATGGCTGTTGCCCGTCGTACTGACGCGGATATCATAGGCGGCATCCGGGTCATACAGCGAATATTCGCTGGGCAGGTTTTCTTCGGCGACGACACCGGCGTTGACCACGTCGGAATCGTGGAAGTAAACCTTGTCGCCCAACTGAACGTTGGAAACCGGAATGCGGTTAGCGAAGGAAGTGACGTTACCGTTGGAGTCGATCGGCTGACCGTTTTCGTTGACGAGATAGAAGCCGTAGTAAACAACGGCAGTATCCCACGGCATGGTCGGGATCGGGGCTTCCTGAACGACATCCTTGCCCGCGTAGTTGGTGTAGTGCAGATCAGCGTAGTCGTTGGTCGGGTAAATACCGGCTTCACGCCAGTATTCGCCGGTACCGGTCAGGTAGACGTTATAGCGCAGGGCATATTCGACCTCGTTGATGGTGCCGATATTCCAGTCAAAGGTTTCGGTATCCAGATCGTAGGTGATGTAGCTTCCCTTGATCTTACGGTGACCGTCTTCGGTGACCAGAATGTTTTGCGATCCGAGCAGACTGGACGTTGCGCCGGTGATTTCGGTCGCGCCCAGATTTCTGTTGTCGGCGCCGGTGAAGGTGATGGTTTCCAGTACCGTGCCCTGTTCGGACTTACGGGTACCGACCTGATCCGCCGTGCACAGACCGTCCAGATAATTCTGACGGGTCCAGATTTCGTAGGTCGCGAACTGCATGGTGGAATTGGCGACCTTTTCGCCGGTGGCGATATTATAAATCGGGGAAAGTTTGATATCGTATTCCGAACCCATCTTATCCTTGAAGACGGCGTTGGTACCGGCAACCTTGAAGTTGGCGGCGATCTGGGTGAAAGCGGTGTTCAGTTCGGTCTGGTTTTCAGCGTTGAAATACAGACGGTCGCCGTTTTCATCTTCGGAAGCGATGTTTTCAATAACGTGCTGAATGGTTTCCTGTTTAATATCGGTATCGGTATAGATACAGAAACCGATGGAGTACATGGTAGCGCCGAGGCCCGGAATTTCTTCCATGGAATAGGCGTTGTTCTTGATCTTGATGACTTCGTAATCATTCGCCGGGTCGCCCTTGATGGCGTCTGCCATGCGGTGGCTGTTGCCGGTGGCGGCGTTATAGAACTCCGGATTTTCCATGTGGCTGTACGAAGTATCGGTCGGATCAAAGTCGGTGCCGGTCAGGAAGTTGTTCCAAGACGGGTTGCTCGACTGTGCCGTAACATAGTTATACTGGAACGGGCAACCGTCGGACATGAAGATAACGTAAAGGTCGCGGTCAACGCCTTCTTCTTCGTTCTTCGCCTTGATGGCTTCACCCATCTGATAAACGGTATCGAACGCGTAGTCGTAGTTGGTACCGCTTTGCGCGGTGATGTTGTTGACCAGAGTGCTCCACTGCGTAGTGGTCTTGGAAGTGACCGGAACGAACGCGTCGGTCAGGTCGCCGAAGTTTGCCAGCGAAGTCGCGGTGGATTTACCGGTAAAGATTCTGGCGTTCGGGGACGTGGTGGGCGGGTTGCTGCCGCCGCTGTCCTTGATGTAGTTCTTTGCGGCCGGCGATCCGCTGCTGTTGCTCAAATAAGTATAACCGTTGAAGTCGGCGATCGCCACGCGGATATCGGGATCGCTGTCACCGTTCTTCTCGCTGAATTTCGCCA
>JAZUFP010000087.1:0-5965 GCA_045640765.1 Acutalibacteraceae bacterium | reverse complement strand
AAGCTGTGCGCCGAAGGTCAGGTTTTCGTAGCTGAGCGGACAGCCGTTTTCAATTTGCGGTTTGAATTCATTGAACCGGTCGATCGGGCCCTGCACAACGTGAGGGAAATAGGTAAGGTAAACCGCGTAGTTTAAGAAGTTGCTTTCGGCTTTGTACCGTTTCCAGTAAATATCCAGCACGTAACTGATCGCCATGAAGGTATAAAAGGAAATACCGAGCGGCAGGATCATTTTGAACAGCGGGATCTGTTGGATTTTGAGGATCGAAAGAGCAGCGTTGATGTTTTTTAATACGAAAATGGTGTATTTGCAGACGATCAAAAGTCCGGCGGTAATGATCAGCGAGAACAGAAGGACTTTTTTGGCTTTTGCTTTTGATTCCGCGCGGATCTGCTTCTTTTCACTCATTTCCTGCGCGGCGGCAAGCCGGTCATCGGCCTGCTGATAAATGCCGCCGATCCGCTTACCGGCGAAAAACGTCACGACAGTCGAAACGGCGATAAACGGGAGATATTTGATACCGGCGAATACATAGAAAGCGATGTTTGCAGCCAACAGTACCCAGCGCTGACGTTTTTGTCCGATGATGTAATAGAAGAACAGCACCAGTGCCGAAAAACAGATAAACTCTAATGATTGATAACTCATTTTTCTATTTACCCCACTTAATTATTTGGAAAACGCTTTTCCGCGATAGGCGAAATTTCCGTAATACTTTTCACCCTTTTTGACCGAGAACGGAACGACGGTATAGTAGGCGGGGTCATCTTCTTTATCATCGTTGTCTTCTTCCTCGCCATCGGAAACGGCGACACCTTCGTCCTCAACCAGAAAATCTTTATCGGTATAACTTAAATCCGTTGTTTCGGCGATCTGTTCCCATGGGGAAGTAAGCGTTTCCTTGCGGTATACCAGATAGCCGTCCGCTTCGGAAACGGCTCCCCAGCTAAACTTGACGGAGGTCTCATCCGAATCCAGTTTCAGATCTTTCGGAACGGAAAGATCATAATTTCTGTGGGTCGAATCAAATTCAAACGGCAAAACGTAGGGAAGGATATATTCGGAATACTTCTCGTAGGATTCATTCCACGCTTCATAGTCCGGATCATTGCGTTTGTCTTTGAAACCGTAATCCGCGATCAGTTCTTTGGCGATGTATTGGGTAAACTTGATCGCGCCGTGAACATTGGTGTGATTGCAGTTATAAAAATCCGTGACGAAACTGATACCCGTTTCATCTTCTTTATCCATCATGTTCAGTGTTTTGTAACCGCGTTCGCTTACCATACGGTTGATGGTATTGAACTGTTTGATATCCTCAATGCTTTTTTCGGTTCTGGGAACGGTCACAAACATGATTTTCAGATTTTCGCTGTCGCAGTAATCCAATAGATCGATCAGGCATTTTTCTACCTTTTCCGGGATCGGTGCCTCTTCGGTCGTAAACATATAATCATCGGAGAAATCTTCCTGATTCTGAAAATGCTTATCCTGAATGTCAACGCCTTTCAATCCCAGCGTTTCCTGCGTGAAATTCCCATCGGTCAGACTGTTCCATTTGGAATGGAAACGGTAGAGCGGAAAATAGTATTCCAACCGTTCTTTGAGTCCCAGATTGTTGTATTCGCACAGAAAATGTGTGAATTTCAATTTATCCAGGGAAAACGGCAGGAAGTCGACCATCCGGTGGGTGATCGCGCTGTTGAGCTCGTCTTCCCCCAGGGTATTGATATTGACGACATAAACGGCGTCCGGTTGGGTCTTGCGCGCCTGCTGGATCATATATTTCGCGGCGGAAAGCGGTTGTGCCGAAGAATAAAACGGACAGACCGCGATACCGAATTCTTTCCATGCGGCGTGCGCGTTCCAGAAAGTGAAGCAGTTGCTGGAACCGATATAAACAGCGTCCAGCGATTCTTTCGGCTCATCAAACAATGCGGCTATTCCCTGATATTCCCGGTCGTCGGAAGAAATCGTCATGATTTCCGAAACCCGAAGAAGAATCAATATAAATATCAGAAAAAACAAAATGATTTTTACGGCTCTTTTACACTTCATGATTTCACCTTTTCTTGATGTTGAATTCGACTGTTACAAACTCCCGTTTTGTTCGGGCACGATAGGATATATAGTGCATGGAAATGACAATGATAACAATATATACTATAATGCAACCGAAACCTTAAACGAAGTTAAAATATTGACAGAAAATTCTGATTTTTTGTCGAAAAAACAGCACTAAAAGTTCAAGGGTGAAAATACTGTTGAAAAAGGTTAAAAAACTGCTGAAAAAACCCGGTATCCGTAATGGATACCGGGGGCATAAAAACATATTTTTATTTTTTATATTCGTGCAGTGCCTTGATCTCGGTCGTTCCGCCCATATACGGCTGTAACGCTTTCGGGATTTTTACGCTGTAACGTTCTCCGTCAAAGCAAAGATTGTTTTCCAACAGCGCGATCAGCATACGCGGGGGAGCGACAACGGTATTGTTCAGGGTGTGCGCAAGATATTTTTTGCCGTCTTCACCCTTGACGCGAATGCCCAGACGACGCGCCTGCGCGTCACCCAAGTTCGAGCAGGAACAGACTTCAAAATACTTTTTCTGTTTCGGACTCCACGCCTCAACGTCATAGGATTTGACTTTCAGATCGGCCAGATCGCCGGTGCAGCATTCCAGCGTGCGTACCGGAATATCCAGACTGCGGAACAGTTCGACCGAATAACTCCACATTTTATTGAACCAGTCCATGCTTTCTTCCGGCTTGCAGATCACGATCATTTCCTGCTTTTCAAACTGGTGGATACGGTAAATGCCGCGTTCCTCAATGCCGTGCGCGCCCTTTTCCTTGCGGAAGCAGGGGGAATAACTGGTCAGCGTCATCGGCAGTTTTTCTTCCGGGGTGATGGTGTCGATGAACTTGCCGATCATCGAATGCTCCGACGTACCGATCAGATACAGGTCTTCGCCCTCGATCTTATACATCATGGCGTCCATTTCCTCAAAACTCATAACGCCGGTGACAACGTTACTGCGGATCATGAAGGGCGGAATGCAGTAGGTAAAGCCCTTGCTGATCATGAAGTCACGGGCATAAGCCGTCACGGCAGAGTGCATCCGCGCGATATCGCCCATCAGATAATAGAAACCTTCACCCGCGACACGTCCGGCGGATTCTTTATCAATGCCGTCAAACAATGCCATGATATCGGTGTGATAGGGGATCTCAAAATCGGGATCGGTCTGCGCGCCGAACTGTTCGACCTCAACGTTTTCGGAATCGTCTTTTCCGACCGGAACGCTGTCGTCGACGATGTTCGGGATCTTCATCTGGATCTCGCGGACCTTGCTTTCCAGCTCGGCTTCCTTTTCTTCCAGCGCTTTCAGTTCTTCGGCCTGTTCGTTGACGAGCTTTTTCATTTCCTCGGCTTCGTCCCGTTTCCCCTGACCCATCAGCGCACCGATCTGTTTGCTGACCTTGTTGCGGTTGGCACGCAGTTCGTTGGCGCGGCTGTTGGCGTCACGTTTTGCGTTGTAAAGCGTAATGACTTCGTCAACCAGCGGAAGTTTGTTGTCTTTGAATTTCTTTTTGATGTTTTCTTTGACCAAATCCGGATTTTCACAGATAAACCGAATGTCCAGCATAAAATACGCCTCCGTAAATATTGCAATTTTTATTAACCAATTAAGTATACCACAGGCGGAAAAAGGTGTCAAACGAATTATTGCATTTTCTTTTCACAAAATAATACCGGGAGGGAAAAGTCATGAAAAAACGTCCGTTAAAAGAACCGACTGAACTGTCGGTGAACGCCGTCCACGGTCAGCCGGGATCGGCTTTTGAGCTGATCCGAAAATACGGGACCTACAACATTCAACCAACCAATGATTCCGATCAGGAATATCCCGGCATCGCGCAGGGATTGCCAAAATCGGGGAAACAGAAACCTAACGGTACTGATTAAGCAGGGATTCGGCACGCTGCCGGATCTGTTCACGCAGTACGTCGGGTTTCAGCACGGTGATCTTTTCGCCGTAACTGACCGCCCATCGGATCAGACCGTCGCTGACCGCGGCTTCGACCGAAAACTCAAAATGCGTATCGGTGATATTGCGGATGAAAATGCTGTCCGTAAAGCGGTCAACGACCTGTTCCAGGATGTCTTTGGAACAGCGCATTTCCACCGTTTCGGTCTTTCCGCCGAACATGGAAAATAGTTTCTTTGTATAGTCGCTGACGTCAAATTGATCTTTGTACTCGCTGACTTCACTGAACGGCCGTATCGGCTGGTCGGTAACTTCCAGTTTTCGCATCCGGTCGATCCGCAGGTGCAGCAGATTATCGTATTTTTCATAGTTTCCGATCACGTAATAATGATCGTCCTGCCAGGTCATGGCATAGGGGCTGATCAGCATTTCACGGGTACGTTTAGTGAGCTGTCTGGAATCGGACAACGTGCGTACACTGTACGAAAAACGGATCTTTTTTCGGTTTTTGATCGCGGTGGAAATACCGTCGATCAGGCGGAACAGTTCTTCGTTATCACACTTTCCGGCGGGGTCAAAAAAGATGTTTTTCTCACGCTCGTGCGCCTGATAAACGCTTAACATCCCGTCCAACTTTGCGACCAGTTCACGGGTCTTCTTGGGCGTGATGAACTTTGCCGACCGCACGGCGTCCGCCAGCAGGTAGACCTCCGGCAGTTCCAGATCCCGTGCGCCCAAAAAGAAACCGGCGCGCGGGGAACGTGTTTTGATGATATCGTACCCGAAATCGATCAGCTGTTCAATATCATCGTAAATGGATTTGCGTTCGGCTGTCACGCCGCGTTTCGCCAGTTTTTCGCACAGTTCCGCGGCGTTGAGCGGATGGTCTTCGTCGGTGTGCTTCTGCAAAATGTCGATCAAATGCAGGATTTTTACTTTTTGTCCGTATCGCGGAGCCATTCGTCCACCTTCTTTTCAAATTCTTCTGCGGTGTAAAAAGTGTTGATCAAATCCAGAAATACGTTAGAGGAAAGCCCTTGCGGCAGGGAAAGGAACCGTGACAGTTCCACCCGTTTCGCGGCACTGCCGGTCCCACCCGAAAGACCCATGAAAAACAGGTCGTTTTTGGTGATTTTCCGGCTTTTCTCAGCGGTGCGGCAACTAAGAATGCCGCTTTTGCGGAACGCTTCTTCCAAAATCTGCGGCGTCATGCCTTCGACCCCTAAAAATCCTTCTTTGGAAGGCGCGTTTTTGCGTTTTTCCCGTCCTTTTAATTGCGGGATATAGACGTTGGTGATCTGTCCGTCAGCGCAGATGTTTTTCAGAAAATTGCGGATCTGCTGGCCGGCGTGGTCGCTGTCGGTCAGAACGATGATGCCGCGCTTTTCGGCCAGTTCACGAATCAGTTTCCGTTTTTCGGCATCCTTGAAAATGCCGAATCCGTCGGTGACAAGAATGGTGGCGTCCACCAGATTTTCCAGCGTGATCTTGTCATATTTTCCTTCAACGATGACCGCCTCGTTCAGCCGGATCATATATTCTGCCCTTTCGCGAGAATAAAGCACAGCCGGACGATCAGTCCTTCCAATACGGTGCCCTCGTCGCCGCCGAAACTTTTCAGCGCGTGATCCGCTTCCGTCAGCGCGTCAAAGCTCAGCGCCAGTTTGTTGTTATCGAATTTCGGCAGCTGCCGCGCGGCACGCTCCAACAGAAATTCTTTATTCTTATAACCGAACGCGGCGGCGACTTCGTTAATCGGAACGCCGCTTTTCCGGGCGGCGGCCACGCGGTAAATGTCGATATAAGCGGCGGTAACGGTCGAAAGAATGATGATCGGTTCAATGCGCAGGAAAAACAGATGATCCAGCAGGGCGATCGCGCCGCCGGCGTCTTTGTTGAAGATTTTGACCGAAAGATCGTAGATGTTGGCTTCCACACTTTTGACGCAGGCCTCGCCCACGGTCGCTTTCGTAATG
>JAZUFP010000086.1:0-5786 GCA_045640765.1 Acutalibacteraceae bacterium | reverse complement strand
TTGAAAATCTGTTTCAGTTCCTTTTCGCTGATATTCCCGAAATACGCATTATCGGCATAAGAATAATTCTTATATGGATTTTGGAGAACCGGAACATTTTTATTAGTCCGTCCTAAAACACTCTCATAACTGTTGGAACTTGCGACCGCCAGATACTGACTGGTTACTTTGTTACCCAAAAGATCCCGCAGTTGATGCGCGGTCAGATCCGCGTTTTTCGCATCTTCGTTGGTCAAATCCCTGATATTATCACTCGTCGGATTCAATACCGCACGTTTATAATGATCTCCCGTGGCGGATTGCTTTGAAAAATCATTGATACCGTCACTGTTGATACCCATGCCGACCGTAAAGAATTTTGCCGGCTTTTCATAATGAATACCGACCGCACTCTTGTAATAGTTCGCGGACAGAATGGTGTAATACCCCTGAACACCACGGTTATTCGCAACGTCCGTATATACACCGCTGCCGTAATGCGGACCGCTTAAAACGTCCATATAATTACTGGTACAGTGGGTCGGATCCCCGTCTGACAACAGAATAATGACCGGTTGACGTACGATCGTATATTCTCGTGCCGATTCCCCGTTCCCGATGCTGACGGAATAGGTGGTTTCGGTCACACGTTCAAACATTGCGGCACCGCGTGCAATACCGGATTGCGTATAGGTACCCTTCTGCTGCGTAGAATCTTTTTTCTGCGTAACTCTGATCTCTTCTGTACCTTTTATCCTTGTTAAACCGGAAGCGGAATAGACGTTATTATTATCCAAAACCAGATATTGCCCGTTACTGTTGGCGTTATATCTGTCGATTTCAAGCAAATCCCAAGATCCGCTTGAAAAAACGACAACGCCGACACGGTTGGCTTTATGATTATCGAAAATCTGCTTCATGGAAGCGTTTACCGCATTGACCATGGCCTGACGGCGCGTTTCGCCGGTCGCGGTCTCATTGCCCATACTTCCCGAAACGTCCAACACAAACACAACATCCACCGGTGTTACGATGCTGTCCATTTCACTCAAAGCGTATTCCTGACCCAAAGCCGAAAGCGCAACGCCGAATGTATTGGCAGCGTATTTTTCAAACGCGCCATAGTCGTCGGCCCCGTATACAACAGATTTATCCACAAGAACTTTACCGTCGTTCTGTTTAACGGAATCAACCTGTGCCTTTGTCGGTTTTTCAACATTGATCAGACTTTCAAACTGATCTTCCAGTTTTGATGTTGCCTTATCGGAATATGCCTTTCCGGAGGCATCCCCGATCTTGGTATCCGCACCGTCTGTTGCATCGGAAGTACCGACATAATCGTCATATTTCGGTTTGGTCGTTTCGGATCCTCCACCGCCAGAACCGCCGCCTTCTTCCGAAGGATCGGTCGGGATCGTCGGCTGATCGACCTTTTCCAAAATGATCATATTCCGTGCAAATTCAATATTTGTACGCGAAGAATCAGTCGTTGAATTACCGGAAGTAAAACTATTTGCGGTCACCATCAGATAATAGCCATCGCTGCTTCGAATAGTCCATGAATTGGTGATTTTATTATACGCAACAGTCAGACTGGCATTGGTGGTGTTAACTCTGATTGAAGTACCGCTCAATGTCAGATAATTGGCACTGTTGTTCCACCGTATTCTGGTTGAAACATTCGTAGAATTATTTGCGCCGGTAAATTCCCAGTTCATATTTTCGGTAGTCGGGCTGACACAATACACGCCGGGATTTCCTTTGACCGGTTCCAGTTTGACGGCCTTTGCCGACAACGCCGAGCCACTGTAACTCAACGCATAGTTGCCTTCCGCGGAAACGATCAAATAATCCTTGCCGGCAGTCACCGTGCTGACGCTTCGATAATAATCCGAAGTCGTTACTTCCGGATCGATTTCCGGATCAACTTCCGGTTCAGGCAGATTTGCCGTATACTTATATATAGTGAAGACCTGATTGGTCGAAGTCGGCGAATCGGAACGGCTGAATGTGCCTGACGAATTGCAGACCAACGAATAATCGCCGTATTTCACAGTCCATCCGTTAGCCGTATATGCCACAGTCAACGCTCTTGAAGTATTCCGGAATGCATACGTTCCGCTCATATACAAATAATAACCGACGTTGCTGACCTTAACAGTCGATGTACCCGAAGTTCCGAATGCCGTTCCGAAGGTAAACCGCATGGAATCCGTCACCGTCGTTGTGGTAGAGTAATATCCGGCATGGCCGGAAACACTGTTCAATGTCAACGCCGTACTGCCGTAATTGCTCGTGCTGTTCGCATAGGTCAAAGCGTGACCGCGGTTGACGATCATATACTGATCGGACGTACTGTCAATTTTCTCGACCTTCTGCCAATAACCACCCGTGATATTCGCATCGGTTACTTTGATTTCCAGTTTTTCATCCGTAAACTGTACCGTCAGCGTTTCGTTGGTATCAAACGCTTTCAACGCGGTCAGACGCCAATCACTTCCGAACGGTTCGACCGATACAAGACTGTAATCGGTAAACTGCACGCCGGTTGCTTTCGCAACATTTTTATCGATCTGCAACGCGTCAAACAATTCCGAAAGCAAAATCTGCGAATTGCCGGGAATGGAATACGTGGTTTCGCTATAATGGAAATCCACCGTATAAGTCGTATACAATACGTAGACCGAGAATCCGTCGGTTTCAAATGAAACGGTATCTTTGCCGTAAGTGATCTCCCGGTCGGACACATCATTGGTCTCTCCGTCAATATGAGCTACGTTCAGTACTTCCCCGTCTGAAACGTCGATATCCGCTTTTTTCACAACAACATTCACGGTTTCATCCGGCTGCCATTCTTCCCCGTCCGTGATGATCTTTATATCATACGCGGCGACCGAAGACATTTCGGCGGCTTTTTGTTTACCGAAATAAGCATTCATTTGTTTCTGGTTCAAAGAAACTGCCTCAATGGACGCAACAGCATTTTGAGGAAGCCGGCCGGTGATTTCAGCCACGGCACCGTCCGATGCGGGCTGTGATGTTATCGTCGTTGAAATGATTTTTTCACACCCGGCTTCATGCTGATGTTCCGGAATCGTACATCTTAACGTACCATCCTCGAAATAGCACAGTTCATTGTGCGTATGATCAATTTTTCCGCAGATGTAACCATCGTCAACGGCAACGGGAGCATCAAAACACGCATCCGTATGGATATGTTCCTCTGTTTCACAAGTCAGTTCGCCGTCTGTATAACAGGTTTCGGTGTGTGTATGTTCCGACAATTCGCAAATCAGCGTGCGATCCCAAGTGATTGCCGGAATGATCAAAATATAGGTCGTGCAAAAAATAACGATTGCCGCCAGGACCGTCGCGATATTATGCCAACGCCGGCGTCTGCTATGTTCAAAACCGTTTTTCTTTACCCGTAACTGCGTTTTTTCTCTCATCAGCTCATCACCTTCCTTTCTCAAATCATAAGATTACTGTTTGATACTGCCGAAATCTTTCAGCGGCCAAACACGAAACACAATTTTACCGACTATATTGTCCGTATCGATACACCCGACAGAGGTATTGCGGCTGTCTATCGAAGTGGCGCGATGATCGCCCATCACAAAAATGGCACCGTCCGGAACCTGATAAGGCAGTTCGATATCGCATTCTCCCAACGCCTTTTCCGTCAGATACGGTTCTTCGATCAACTTGTTATCCACATAGACGTTTCCGTCCTTGTCGATGTTCACCCACTGATGTTCCGTAGCAATACATCGTTTGATCAGCAGTTTACTGCCGAAATATACGCCGATAACGTCCCCCCGCTTGATATCGGTGGTTTTCAGGGAAACAACAATATTCCCCTCATACAGCGTCGGATTCATCGACGTACCGTAAATTCGCAAAACAGGCAAAAACAGAACCGCGATTAACACCGCGCACGCCGCCACAACGACCAGCGTGAAAAGCGTGCTTTTTAAGGAATTACGAAATCTCGTTTTATGCTTGACCCGTTTGAGTTCCTCTTTCAGTTGAGCAACCTCTGGACGACGTTCTTCCATATCCGGTAATTCTTTACTCATTGACAACCTTTCTTTGAAAGACCGGAAACCAATTCCCGCAAACCGCGATGTTCTTCATAAAAAGATTCCAGTTTTTCGGACAGTTGGTTCCAATAATCATCCGCTTCCTGCATTATCAGTTCCTTTTGTGCCTGGGCCTGCGCCAGGATGTCATCGGCCTGCTGACGGGCGTCGGCAAGGATCTTTTCTTTTTCCGCTTCTTGATTCTCGCTGCATTTCTTAATATTTTCCAAATACTGTTGAGCCGCCGCGTCCGTCGCTTCAAGAACACCGTTCAAAGCAAATGATGCTTCAGCGATCGTTCCGGCTTCCTTAATATTAATGTCCCGGCTTTTTAAGCGTTTTTTAGCGTCCTGTAAATCAAATTGTAATTGTTCAATTTCAGTGTCCTGTTCGATCAACATCTCTAACAAGTCCTTACGACTTAAATGTTTATATTCCTTACTGATCACGAACAATCACCTCCTAAATCCGAAAACGGACTTGTTTATTATAAAGCATTGCAAGCGTTTTGTAAATGGAAATTTTTGAAAAAAGCAAAAAAATGATATAAAAAAGCATGATTTTATACCGATTTTTGCGCAAAAAACGACAAATTTAATCACTTTAAACAAAATCGAAACGTATTTAAACCATTCATTATTAAGACTATACAAAAGAATTCCAAAATATACCGAATCAAAAAAATTGACGTTTTAAAATAAAAAAGCCGGTGCCTTTAATCGCCCGAAAACGCCGGCTGATATGATTCAATCAAATAGAAAACTCACATCATTTTTTGATTCATTATTCTGTAAATCGGACCTTCTTCCCCGCTCCTGCCGGTCCATTCAAACCCGGATTTTTCAAGAACCCTTATGGATGCGATATTCTCCTTTTCGACCTCCGCCGTCACACAGTTGATCGCACCGTGCCTGAACGCCCACTCCACGGCAACCGTTACCGCCTCCGTTGCATATCCGTATCCTTGATGATCGTCGGCAATACCGTAACCGATTTCCGTCGCACCGGATTCATCAATACCCTTAAAACATAACTCCCCTATATGAGAGCCGTCTTTCAGCTCAATCATCCAAATGGCATACCACTCCCACTGATTCGGATGGGAAAGACAGCCATTCAGCATTTCCGTGTAAGCGGCTTTCAGAACGTCAACAGACTGCGCCGCAATGAATGCTTCCATCTGTTCTTTGGAAGCGGCATATATTCTCAAACGTTTTGTTTCAATCATATTATCCCCACTGGATTCGAATTCGGTATATTTCCCCTGAATTGGAGTAATAAGTATTATAACATATTTCAACCGAAAAGAAAAGCCGACAACTTTGATTTCCCAGAAATGTCGACTTTTTTACTTTGTGATTTTTTAATGAAGCGTTTGTCTACGAATAAATGCGCCGCAAACATGAAGCGGCGGCATTGCCGCCATGAAGCACTCGCTGCACTCGTATGAAGCAAAGCACGCCCCGTTTCCCCACCGTGTGGCGAAGCCACATTTCATAGTGCGAAGAACAGCTTCATTTTTCATGCACCGCAGGTACGCTTCATTTCCAAAAACGAAAGCACTTCTTACGAAGTGCTTTCGTTTTTGGAGGCACCACCCAGAATCGAACTGGGGAATAAAGGTTTTGCAGACCTCTGCCTTACCGCTTGGCTATGGTGCCATATTCAACTTTCTAAAAGAAAGGGCGCTTAAATCATTTAAGCGCCCTATGGAGCGGATTACGA
>JAZUFP010000085.1:0-8520 GCA_045640765.1 Acutalibacteraceae bacterium | reverse complement strand
TGGAAAAAAACATTTTTTCGTTAAACGGCGCGGAAATATACTGTGTGCGCAGTAACTGCGGAAAGGTTAACGCGACCATCGCGGCAACGCACCTGATCGAAAACGGATGCACGGTTTTACTGAATTTCGGTTTTTCGGGCGGCATCAGCCACGCGGCACGCGGGGATCTGGTGCTGGCGGACCGTTTCCTGGAACATGATTTTGATTTATCCGTGATCGGATACGCCCCCTGCGAAAAGCCGCAGCAGGAGTACGTTTATTCGGCGGATCGCCGACTGCTGGACTGCTTCTGCGCGCAGCTGCCGGGCATTACCGTCGGAACGGCGGTCAGTGGCGATCGTTTTATCTGTAATGAAGACGACCGTGCCTTTTTCAAAGAGAATTTTCAGGCGGTCTCCTGCGATATGGAAACGGCGGCGATCGCGTCGGTCTGTCATTTCGCGGGCGTGCCGTTTATCGCTTTGCGCCGGATCTCGGACGATGCCGGTGCTGACGCGAAGGACAGTTACCGGCAGATGTATAACGGCGGCGAAACGCTGATGGCGGAATCGTTCTATCGCTGTTTGTGCGCGGTCATTGATCTGTACAGTCATGAAACATAACGTCGGCGAGCGGCAGTCCTTCGCCCGGGGAACGGTATTGCTGCTGATTTCCGGTCTGGCGGTCAAGGTGATCGGCGCACTGTTCAAGATCCCGCTTTCCAACCTCTTGGGGGACACGGGATTTGGCTATTTTTCCGCGGCGTACGATCTGTTCAATCCGTTTTACGCGCTGGCAATGGGCGGTCTGCCCGTCGCGGTGGCACGGATCATCACACTCCGTGCCGGTCAGCCCGATCTTGCGGCGGCCGAACGACGCATCCGCAACGTTTTTCTCTGCGTGGGATGCGGACTGTTCATCCTGTTTTTGCTGATGATCCCCGTTGTCCGCCGACTGATCTCCGCCAACGGACAAAGTGTGTACGGACTGTTGGCGATCGCTCCCTCCGTTCCGCTGTTTTTTGCCATGTCGGCGTACCGCGGCTCTTTCGAGGGCCGTCATAATATGAAACCGACCGCCGTTTCCGATCTGATCGAAGCGGTCGGCAAACTGGGTCTGGGACTGCTGTTCGCGGCGGTCTGCCTGCGGTATACCCGAAACGTGGCATACGCGGCAGGGGCGGCGCTGTTCGGCATCACGGTCGGGGTCGCTTTGGCAACGTTTTACCTGCGCCGGCGGACACCGTCTGTCCCGCGCGGCGGAAAAACCGATCTGACGGCGGGTCAGCTGATCGGACTGGTGTGGAAACCGGCGGTCAGCGCACTGCTGATCAGTTCGGCGGTCGGACTGATCGACGCTTTGACCGTATCCCCTGTTCTGCAACACAGTGGTATCACCGCTGACGCGGCGGCGTACGGTCTGCGCAGTAAAGCGCATACATTATATAATTTAGTGCCGTCCGTCACGGCGATGATCGGCATCGCCGCGGTCCCTTCGCTGGCGGCGCTTGGCGGTGAAGAAGATAAGAACGCCCTGCAAAAACAGATCGCGTTTCTTCTGAAAATGACGGCGGTCATCGTTTTGCCGGCAGGACTCGGAATGTTCGCGATCAGCCGCCCGATCATGACACTTTTGTATGACGGGGCGTCCTCGGCAACGGTCGGGGCGCAACTGCTCCGTGTTTACGGCATCGCCGCGGTTTTCGGCGGATTATGCGTTCCCATCATCCACGCATTGCAGGCGATCGGGCGTCAAACTTCGGCGTTTGTTCTGCTTTTGGGCGGTATGGCGGTCAAAACGGCGCTCAATATCGTGCTGATCGCGGTTCCCGCTGTCGGGATCGTCGGCGCGGCATACGCGACGCTGATCTGCTATCTGCTCGTCTTTGCGGTCGGGCTGGCGGTACTGTCCGCGGCGGTCGGCTTCCGGAAGATCCCGCCGTTTTTTATCCGTCCGCTTGGGGCAGCCGTTCTTTGCGCGGCGGTTTCCTGTGTGGCATGGTTGGGGAATTCCAAACTGCTGACCCTCGGCGCGATCGCGTTGGCGGCGGCGGTATATCTGGTGGTACTGTGGTTTTTGAAACCGTTTTCAAAAGAAGAGATCGCTTTGCTGATTCGACGGAAAGAGACTGTAAAATGTGATCAAAACCGATAAATTCAGGGAAAAAGCGGTAAAAAATCAGGGTTTTTTCAAATTTTTTCTAAAAAATCAGTAAAATCTATTGATTTTTGAGAAAAAATATGGTAAAAATAAATAGTGCCTTTGAACGTATTGTTCAGCGCACAAATTCAGAATTTCTGCAAACGTAGTTTGCGAAACATTTTTTGGAGGTTTATTATTATGAAAAAGACAGAATTAGTTGCCGCTATCGCCGACAAGGCCGGCTTGACCAAGAAAGATGCTGAAAAAGCACTTGCCGCATTCATCGACACTGTTACCGATGCTTTGAAAGACGGTGACAAAGTTCAGCTGATCGGCTTCGGTTCCTTTGAAGTTCGTGAACGCGCTGCCCGTACCGGTATCAACCCGTCTACCAAAGAAACCATCAAGATCGCTGCTTCCAAGACTCCGGTCTTCAAAGCCGGCGCTGCTTTCAAGGCTGCTATCGACTAATATCAAAGTCATTTCAAGCCGTCCTTCGGGACGGCTTGATTTTTTCGGGTGAAAATCATGCGATTGGATAAATACTTAAAAGTTTCCCGTCTCATCAAACGCAGAACGGTCGCCAACGACGCCTGCGACGCCGGACGGGTATCGGTCAACGGAAAACCGGCGCGCGCGTCCTATGACGTCAAGGTCGGCGACGTGATCGAAATTTCTTTCGGTACCCGGGACGTCAAGGCGGAGGTGCTGGACGTCAGCGAGGTCGTCCGCAAGGACGACGCGGCATTGCTCTACCGTTTGATCGACACAGAATAAAAACATAGACCGGTCATCTGTTTCATATACTGGAACAGATGATTTTTTATTTGGAGGGGTCTGAATGGCGGAAAATCTGTCCGTTGAGCATACCTTTTCGCTGACCGACCGTGCGCGGCTGGATCTGACCGGTGTACGGGAAGTGCGCGCGTTTGACGAAGAAACCCTGTTACTGGATACGGTGGCGGGACGGCTGACCGTAAAGGGGGAACAGTTGAAGATCTCGGCGTTTCACCGTGAAACGGGTGATTTCTGTGCCGAAGGGAAATTTCACGCGTTCGCCTATGCTTCAAAAACCAAAAGCCGCGGACTGTCCGCGCTGTTCCGCTGATGACGTGGGAGATCCATACGGCGGCACAGACGCTGACCTTTTTGTGGTCGCTTTTGCTGGGCGCGGTCCTGTGCGTCTGGTACGATCTGTTCCGCCTTTGGCGCAGGCAGGCGCGGTGCGGTGTGATCACGGTCTTTTTTCAGGATATTGCTTTCTGGACGGTCAGCGCCGCTGTAACGTTTCTGTTTTTGCTGGCGCGCGAAAACGGCGCCGTAAGGTGGTACGTTCTGTTCGGCGCGGCGATCGGTTTCCTGCTCTGGCGGCGAACGGTCGGGGCAATGCTCTTCCGTTTGGCGGATCGGATTTTCCGCGTTTTGCGCGGAGTGTTTTCCGCAATTTTTTCTCCATTTGCCAAAATTTTCGGCATTGGCTTTTCGTTTTGGCGTAAAAGAATGACAAATTACTTAAAAAAGCATAAAATTATGGGTTTTCGGCGAAAAAACTCTTGAAAAAGCGTGCGGAGTTGTTGTATACTAATGTAAATAGTTTTGTATGCGGAGAGTTGCTTATGGCAAGAAAGAAAAAACAGCGCAAAAGTATTATCGTGCGGCTGTTGGTGATCGGTTTGTCGGTTTACATGATCCTGGAACTGAAAAACCTGTATACCGGCTTGATTGCCAAGGAAAAAGAGTTGGCGGATATGCAGCAGCAGGTCGTTGCCGAAGAAGCAAAAGTCAACGATTTGAAGTCACTTCTGGAAGACGGATCCGAAGCCACGCTGATCGAACGCGCGGCGCGGGAACGGCTGGACTACGGTTATCCGTACGAAACTTATTATATCGCGCAGCAGTAATATTTTTGAGGGGGACGTTTCACTTTTATGGAGTTGAAAGTCGGAGATTTGGTCGAAGGCAAAGTTACGGGAATCAAGAACTACGGTGCGTTTGTTGATATCGGCGAGGGAAAGTCCGGTATGGTATTTATATCGGAGATCGCCAATACCTACGTGAACGATATCAATGATTTTCTGAAAATGGGCGATGCCGTCAAGGCAATGATCATCAGCATTGGGGACGACGGAAAGATCGGGTTAAGTATCAAACGCACGCTGGAACCTCAACGGAACGGCGGCAATCGCGGAACGGGTGCGCCCCGCCGTGAACGGAAACCGGCCCCCAAGCCGGACGGGTCGTATGTCTGGATGCCGCATAAAGAGGAATCCGCTTCGCTGGATGATATGATCAATCGTTTCAAAGCCACCAGCGATGAAAAATTTTCCGATCTGAAACGTCGCAATCCGGAAGCACGCCGTACCAAACGCGGCGCCGGCGTAAAATAAGTAAACGATCATTCGGGCAGAATCCGCCGAACACCGGCAGGGTTCTGTCCTTTTATTGAAACGGGGATCTTATGGAACAAATCAATCTGATCGCGCCGTGTCTGTTCGGCGTCGAGGGCATCGCGGCTGACGAATTCCGCCGCATGGGTTTCGAGCAGGTCACGGTCGAGGACGGCCGTGTAAAACTGGTCGGGGATGAAAATCTGCTGGCACGCGCGAATCTGTGTTCGCGCTTCGCCGAACGTATTTTGATCAATATGGGTGAATTTCACGCCGAAACCTTTACCGAACTGTTCGACAACGTGAAAAAACTGCCGTGGGAACGGTTCATCGCCGAAAAAGACGCGTTCCCGGTCACCGGGTCGTCGCTGTCTTCGCAGCTGCACAGCATCCCGGATTGTCAGTCCATCATCAAAAAGGCGGTGGTGGAGCGGCTGAAAACAAAATACGGTGTTTCGTGGTTCGAGGAAACGGGACCCGAAAACCGTATCCGCTTTTCCATCCGGAAAGACCGTGTCACGGTCATGATCGACACGTCGGGTGAAGGTCTGCATAAACGGGGTTACCGCCGTCATTCCAATGACGCGCCGCTGAAAGAAACACTGGGCGCGGCGATGTGCGATACGGCGCGCATTTTCCCCGACACACTGTTTTTTGACCCGATGTGCGGCAGCGGAACGCTGCTGATCGAATCGGCGCTGATGGCGGCGAATATCGCGCCGGGACTGCACCGCGCCTTTTCGGCGGAACGCTTTTCGTGGATGCCGCAGGCGGTCTGGCAGGAAGAACGCACCCGCGCGATGGATCTGGTGCGTCACGGGGTGGAATTCCGCGCGGTCGGGTACGATATCGACCCCGCCGCCGTTGAACTGACCGCGGCAAACGCCAAAAAAGCCGGCGTGGAAAAGTATATCAGCGCATCGGTCGCCGACGTGGCGGACTTTACCCTGCCGGACGATCGGTTTACGCTGGTGACCAATCCGCCTTACGGCGAACGCCTGCTGGACGTCCGTGCCGCCGAACGGCTGTACGGTGTCATGGGGGAACGCTTTGAACCCGGCGCGGGCAGAAAATATTTCATCATCAGTCCGCATGACGAATTTGAAAAGCATTTCGGCCGTCCTGCCGACAAACGACGGAAACTGTATAACGGCATGATCAAATGCCAGTTGTTTATGTATTTCAAAAATCCGATCAAGGGGAAGTAAAATATGAAATATGTGTTTATCGTCAACCCCGTTGCGGGCAAGGGAAATTTGCAAAAACTGCTGATCCCCAGGATCAAGACCTATTTTGAGGAGCATCCCGGGGAGTATGAGATCCACGTCACCACCTCGCGCGGAGATACCGAGGATTATTCGCGTCAGCTGGCGCAAAGCGGTCAGCAAATGCGAATGTTCGCCTGCGGCGGCGAAGGTACGGTATTTGACGTGGTGAACGGCGTTTTCGGTCACGATAACGTGGCGGTCGGGGTCGTTCCGTGCGGATCGGCGAATGATTTTCTGAAATATTTTGATACCGTTGAGCCGTTTTCCGACATCGCGGCGCTGATCGGCGGCTGTGAAAAGCCGATCGACCTGATCCGTGCCGGAGACCGCTACTGCGTGAACGGATGCTCGGTCGGAATGGATGCCATGGGCGCGCGGGATATGAGTATTTTCAAACACTGGCCGATGGTTTCCGGAAAACTGGCGTACAAACTGGCCGTCGCGCGCAATTTTTTCAAGATCCGTCTGGGCGTAAAAATCAGTCTTTCGGTCGATGAACAGCCGGCCGAACAGCAGAACTGTCTGTTTGCCGTGATCGCGAACGCGCCGTATTACGGCGGCGGTTACAAGGGTGCGCCGAACGCGCATCCGCATGACGGCGAACTGGACTTTACGCTGGTAAAAACCATTTCGCATATCAAGGCGCTGGGCTTTTTACCCAAGTATGAAAAGGGTGAATTTGAGGAATTTCCGTTCTGTTCGACCGCGCGCTGCCGGCAGATGCGTTTCACCGCCGAAAAACCCGTTCCGGTCAATATGGACGGCGAGATTTTCGAGAGCACGGACATGACCTTTTCGATCGTTCCTGCGGCGATCCGTTTTGTGCTTCCGATCGGCGTTTCGTTGCGAAAAAACACGAAAAAACAGGAATTTGTTAAAAAAGATTAAATAATTTTTGACTTTACTTGACTTTTATAAAAAAAGGGTTAAAATGGTATTGTAATATTTTTTTGGAGGGATTGCGTTATGACAATCAAACCGTTAGCAGATAACGTTGTCGTAAAGGCAACGGCGGCAGAAGAAACCACCAAAAGCGGTATCGTTCTGACGTCCAAGGCACAGGAAAAACCGCAGATCATGGAAGTTGTTGCTGTCGGCCCCGGCGGCATGGTAGACGGAAAAGAAGTCGTAATGACCGTCAAACCCGGCGATAAGGTCATCGCCGCCAAGTATTCCGGAACAGACGTCAAGGTCGAGGACGAGGAATATTCCGTCCTGCACCTGTCGGACATTCTGGCAATCGTAGAATAATCGGAGGTTTTTATTATGGCAAAGCAAATCATTTTCGGTGAAGATGCCCGCAAGGCATTGCAGACGGGTGTTGATAAACTGGCAAATACCGTAAAGGTCACGTTGGGCCCCAAGGGCAGAAACGTGGTACTGGATAAAAAATACGGTGCTCCGCTGATCACCAACGACGGTGTGACCATCGCCAAAGAAATCGAACTGGACGATCCGTTTGAAAATATGGGCGCTCAACTGGTCAAGGAAGTTTCGGTCAAGACCAACGATGCCGCCGGTGACGGTACCACCACCGCGACCGTTCTGGCGCAGGCGCTGATCAACGACGGTATGAAAAACGTCGCCGCGGGCGCGAACCCGATGATCGTGAAAAAGGGCATCCGTTCGGCGGTCGATACCGCGATCGAAACCATCGTCAACAATTCCAAAAAAGTTTCCGGCAGTGCCGATATTGCGCGTGTTGCCACCGTTTCTTCGGGCGATGCCGCGATCGGTGACCTGATCGCCGAAGCCATGGAAAAGGTTTCCGCCGACGGCGTCATCACGGTCGAGGAATCCAAGACCGCCACGACCTATTCCGAAGTGGTCGAGGGAATGCAGTTTGACCGCGGTTACATCACCCCCTATATGGCGACCGATACCGATAAAATGGAAGCTGTCATCGACGACGCGCTCATCCTGATCACCGATAAGAAAATCAGCAATATTCAGGAGATCCTGCCGTTGCTGGAACAGATCGTTCAGGCAGGCAGAAAACTGCTGATCATTGCCGAAGATATCGAAGGCGAAGCCCTTTCGACCATCATTGTCAATAAACTGCGCGGCACCTTTACCTGCATCGCCGCCAAGGCGCCCGGTTTCGGTGACCGCCGCAAGGAAATGCTGCAGGATATCGCCATTCTGACCGGGGGTCAGGTCATTTCCGAAGAACTTGGCTTGCAGTTGAAAGACACCACCATGGATCAGTTGGGTCATGCCCGTCAGGTCAAGGTCAATAAAGAAAACACCATCATTGTTGACGGTGCCGGTGAAAAGGAATATATCGCCGACCGCGTCAAACAGATCCGCAATCAGATCGCCGAAACCACTTCGGATTTCGACCGTGAAAAATTGCAGGAGCGTCTGGCGAAACTGGCGGGCGGCGTAGCCGTTATCAAAGTCGGTGCCGCGACCGAAATCGAAATGAAAGAACAGAAACTTCGCGTAGAAGACGCGCTTTCCGCCACCCGTGCCGCGGTGGAAGAAGGCATTGTCGCCGGCGGCGGTGTTGCGCTGCTGAACGCGATCCCGGCTGTGGAAGCGCTGCTTGGAAAGACGCAGGGCGACGAAAAGACCGGTGTTGCGATCGTGCTGAAAGCACTGGAAGCCCCGATCCGTCAGATCGCCTATAACGCCGGTATCGAAGGTTCGGTCATCGTTGACAAGATCCTGACTTCCGGCAAGAACAACTACGGTTTCAACGCGTTCAGCGAAGAATATACCGATATGATCGAAGCCGGTAT
>JAZUFP010000084.1:0-2104 GCA_045640765.1 Acutalibacteraceae bacterium | reverse complement strand
TGTGGAAGAACGGTACCGTTTTTTCAGTTTCGGGGACGCAATGTTGATTTTATAAGGAGATTTTATGTATCGTTTAATCAAACAAGAAGGGGAGGCCCGGCGCGGCGAATTCGTTACCAACCGCGGTACCGTACAAACGCCGGCTTTCATGAATGTTGCGACGGCCGCCGCGATCAAAGGCGGTCTTTCCGCGGAGGATTTATGTGATATTGACTGTCAGGTCATGCTATGTAATACCTATCATTTACACCTTCGTCCCGGCGACGAAATCATTCATGACTGTGGCGGATTGCACCATTTTACCCGTTGGGACGGCCCGATTCTGACCGACAGCGGCGGTTTTCAGGTCTTCTCACTGGGCGCGTTACGAAAGATTGAAGAAGAAGGCGTGACGTTCAATTCTCATATTGACGGACGGCGCATTTTCATGGGGCCGGAAGAAAGTATGCAGATCCAATCGAATTTGGGTTCGACCATTGCCATGGCTTTCGATGAATGCGTTGAAAATCCGGCGGAATACAATTACGCCAAACAAAGCTGTGAACGTACGACACGCTGGTTAAAACGGTGTCAGGATGAAATGAAACGGCTGAACGGTCTGGAAACGACCGTTAATCCCGAACAGATGCTGTTTGGGATCAATCAGGGCTGCACTTACGGCGACCTGCGCATCGAACACATGAAAACGATCGCCGAAATGGATCTTGACGGCTACGCGATCGGCGGTCTTGCGGTCGGGGAGCCGACTGAGGTGATGTACGATATCATCGAAAAGGTCGAGCCCTTTATGCCGAAAGACAAGATCCGTTACCTGATGGGAGTCGGCACACCGCTGAATATTCTGAACGGCGTTGCGCGCGGCGTCGATTTATTTGACTGTGTAATGCCCAGCCGGAACGCGCGACACGGTCATCTATTTACTTCGCAGGGCATTATCAATCTCAATAATCAGAAGTATGAACGTGATATGCGCCCGGTCGATGAAGAATGCGACTGTCCGGTCTGCCGTCAATACAGCCGTGCCTATCTGCGACATTTACTAAAAGCGGGCGAGATGCTTTCCAGCCGGTTGAACGTCATCCACAATCTTTGGTTTTATAATCATCTGATGACTGATATCCGAAATGCGCTTGATAAAGGCAGATTCGCGCAATTCAAAGCTGAAAAAGAGCAGGTTTTGGGGCGTCGGATATAATTTTACCGTTCATTCACAAATTTTTGCTTGCATTCCGTCGTTCGTTTATGTATAATAAATTTTAGATTTTTTGAAAGGAATTATCAATTATGTTATTTACACTTGCCAATCAAGCTTCCACACAAGGCAATCAAGGAGGAGCGCTGGGTCTGTTAGTGACTTTCCTGCCTTTCGTTCTGATCATTGCGGTCATGTATTTCCTGATGATCCGTCCGCAGAAAAAAAAGGAAAAAGAAGAAAAGAAAATGCGTGAGAATCTGCAGATCGGTGACGAACTGCTGACGATCGGCGGCATTTACGGGCGTGTCATTTCTTTGAAAGAAGATTCGATCGTCATTGAATCCAAAAGCGATCACAGCAAACTGACCATTGCCCGTTGGGCTATTCAGCAGAATCTGACCGTTCACGAGGATACAGCCGAATAATCATGATCCCTCCGTCATATCTTTTGACGGAGGGATTTTTTATGCGTAAAATAGATACTGAATGTTGTTTTTGCTATCTGAAAGGGTTTCTGATCGGCATACCGATCAGTGCGGTGTGCCTTTGCCTTGCCGCGGTGGGGATGATGTATTTGTCCGCCGACCGCGCTTTTGCCGCGCCGTTGGCAACCCTATGCCTTGCGATCGGTTCTTTCTTTACCTCCTATTTCACAGCGTATAAACGTGGGGAGAAAGGGTGGGCGGTCGGTTTGCTCACCGGCGGCATTTATTTCGTTATAATTACGTTTATCGGACTTTTGGCACGTGAATCCGGGGTGACATTAAATTCGGTGTTTCATTTGGTCATTATTTTGTTAAGCGGATTGATCGGCGGGATCGTCGGCGTCAACCGGAAAGACCGTAAAAAATATATATAACAATCGGGCAGAGCACTTAGATGATGCTCTGCCCGAAATTTTATTCATTG
>JAZUFP010000083.1:0-12693 GCA_045640765.1 Acutalibacteraceae bacterium | reverse complement strand
AAGGTATTTCCTTATGTCCTGATCGGCGTCGGTATCGGTGCTGTGATTCATAACTGGATACCTGAAGAATGGGTAGTATCTCTGCTCGGTACGGGAAATCCGTTCGGTGTTATCATTGCCACAATAGCGGGTGTACCGATGTATGCAGATATTTTCGGCACGATCCCGATTGCGGAGGCGCTGCTTGCAAAGGGCGCACGACTTGGTGTTGTTCTCTCCTTTATGATGGGAGTTACGACCCTTTCGCTTCCGTCAATGGTAATGCTGAAAAAAGCGATAAAGTCAAAACTTCTCGGCATATTCATTGCCATTTGTACGGTCGGTATTATCCTTGTAGGATATTTGTTTAATGCAATTCAATTTTTGATTATGTGAGGTGGAGGTAAATGGAATGTCCTAACGTAAAAGAATGTGCTTGCCCGAAAACGTCTTGCCCCAATCACGGCAAATGCTGTGCGTGTGTAATAAAACACAGAAATACTGACAGTCTTCCGTTTTGTCTGTTCCCGGACAATGGCGGAGACAAAAGCAATTACAATCATTACAAAGTTTTAAAAAATCGCTTTGAAAGCGAAAAATAAACGGAGGTATTTATTATGTCATTATTCGGAAAGAAAAAGGAAGAAAAGAAAGAAACTGCGTGCGGTTGCTCCTGCGGTTGTGGTTGTGATACACCCGTAAAAGCAGCAAATATTGAAACCTGCTGCGGCGAAAAGGTGGACGGTATTTGCTGTATCAAGGTTCTCGGCTCCGGCTGTAAGAACTGCCATACCCTTTACGAAAACACCAAAGAAGCCGTCAAAGACGCAGGACTTTCCGTAGAAGTCGAATACATTACCGATATGCAAAAGATAATGGAGTACGGTGTAATGTCAATGCCTGCCCTTGTTGTCAACGATCAGGTAGTTTCGATGGGTAAGGTGTTGAAAGCTGAGGATGTTAAAAAACTACTTGTGAAATTAATCGTTTAATTGAGATAGAAAAAAGTATTATTGGGGTGCCTTTCTTGCGGAGGGCACCCCAAAATCCTTCATATTTTCGCCTTATGGTCTAAACTTAACAGTAACCCACCCATAGCGGCACCCATATTAAAAGTCCGGAAACCCGCATAAATAAAGGGTTTTAACAATTTGTGAATTTTTATCGTCTACCCTTGACATTTTCCCCCTCTGCGGCGGATACGATTTGCGCTTTTTTGGAAGATACCGGCACGACGCCCGAAGATTATGACGTGATCTTCACCGGTGATCTGGGGAAGGTCGGCAGTGACCTGCTGTATGACCTGACGATGGAACGGGGGTATGACCTGCGCTGTCGGCACAGCGATTGCGGACTGTTGCTGTTTGACCGCGAAAAGCAGGACGTCCATGCCGGCGGATCGGGCTGCGGCTGTTCGGCGTCGGTGCTGGCGTCCTATATTATGCACCGTTTTGAAGACGGCACGTTTCATGACCTGCTGTTCTGTTCGACCGGGGCTTTGCTGTCGCCGACGTCGGTCATGCAGGGTGAAAGCATCCCCGGCATCACGCATCTGATCGAACTGAAAAGCGGTGTCAATGCAAGCACATTTGATAAGAAAAAATAACCCTGTCATTGCGAGCGCAGCGAAGCAATCCACATAAAAACCGCTGTGCGCAATAAAAACCAAAGGTAAAAACAATCCGCACGGGCAATTTTGTTTTTGATCCTATCAACGTTCGGGACCGCTCTACGGGGCGGTCCGTTTTCCTTATTATCCGCACGTTTTCCTTGACAAACGGCGCAAAAGCGGTTATAATTTGAAATCGGAATCCATTTTCAAATTGAGGTGTTGTGTCATGCGCTCAACTGACGGATATAAAACAAAACAACGTGCCGCTGTGGAAGCGGTGCTGCAATCGACCGATAACCACGTCACGGTGGAAGAAATGGTCGAACGGCTGAACGCCGACGGCAAATCGGTCGGCAGAACGACCGTCTACCGCTGTCTGGAACGCCTGGTTGAAGAGGGACGTGTCCGAAAATACGCCGCCCAGTCGGGGGAAAGCGCGTGCTATCAGTACATCTCGGACGATCACGCCTGCCACGAGCATTTTCATTTGAAATGTACCGCCTGCGGCCGGCTGATCCATATCGAATGTGACCACATGAACGAACTTTCGGCGCATATCGCCGCCGAACACGGCTTTGCCGTTGATCCGCTGAAAACGGTGTTATACGGTCTTTGCGGGGAATGCGCCGCGAAATGAAACGTCTGTTTCCCGTTCTGATCTGCCTGCTGTTGCTTTGCGGGTGCGCCGCCCCGGCAAAAACGGATGAAAAGGTGCGGGTCGTCACGACGATCTTTCCGTTGTACGACTTTGCCCGTGCCGTCGGGGGCGAGAATATTGAACTGACCCTGCTGGTCGATCCGGGGACCGAGATCCATTCCTACGATCCTGCCCCGCGGGATATGGCGGCGGTCTGCGATGCCGACCTGTTTTTGTATATCGGGGGCGAGTCGGATACGTGGGTAGATGCCCTGTTGTCCGAAAATGACGTCCGCGCGCTGAAACTGATCGACACCGTCCTGACACTCAACGAAGACGGCGAGGATGAAACCGACGAACATATCTGGACGTCGCTTTGCAATGCGCAGTTGATGGTCGGTGCGATCGCGGAACGTCTGGCGGAAACCGATCCTGCCAAAGCCGAGGAATACCGCCGGAATGCGGCGGAATACGCCGCGGAAATCGGGACTGTGGAGGATCGGATGACCGAAATTCTGCGGCAGACGGACGCGCCGTTTTTACTGGTGGCCGACCGTTTTCCACTGAAATATTTTACAAACGATTTCGGCATTCCTTATGAAGCGGCATTCGGCGGATGCGCTACCGGTACCGATATCAGTTTAAAAACCATGACACGGCTGTGTAAAACGGTGCGCGAGCGGCACCTGAACTGCGCTTTTTATACCGAAATGAGCAGTCGCAATGTCGCCGAAGCTTTGCGGGAAGAAACCGGTGTGGCACTTTTTGAACTGCAATCGGCGCATAATGTAACTTTGGAAGAATTTGATCGCGGCGTAACTTATGTCGATCTGATGAACGCGAACGCCGACAATCTGGAAAAGGGGTGGCAATGTGGCACTGATCACGGTGAATGACCTTTCGGTCTCGTTTGAGGGACGTCCGGTCTTTCAGAATCTGAATTTTACCGTCTCGGACGGGGACTATCTGTGTATACTGGGCGAAAACGGATCGGGCAAAACCACGTTGATGCGCTGTATTCTGGGAACGGATATCCGTTACAGCGGCACCATCCGCACCGACGGACTTTCTCGCAAAAGTATCGGCTGGCTGCCGCAGCGCACCGAACTGAAAACCGATTTTCCCGCCGGTGTGCAGGAAGTCGTGCTTTCCGGGTTTGCCGGAAAAAACGGTTTCGGTCTGTTTTATTCCGCCGAACAGCGCAGGGAAGCGCAGAAAAATATGGAAATGCTGGAACTGACCGCGTTGGCGAAACGCTCTTTCGCCGAACTGTCGGGCGGTCAGCAGCAGCGGGTATTGCTGTGCCGTGCGCTTTGCGCGGCGGATCGGGTGCTTCTGCTGGACGAGCCGGTCACCGGACTGGATGCCGCGGCAACACACGAACTGTACGCCCATATCCGTAAACTGCACGAAAACGGTATGACGATTTTAATGATCTCGCACGACGTGGAAACGGCGCTGACACAGGCAACGCACGTGCTTCACGTGGCGGATCACGGCTATTTTTACGGCACGGCGGAAGAATACGCGCAAACGCCCTATTACCGCCGTTTGGGGGAGGAAATGCCATGAGTTTTCTGACTGAAATTTTCTCCTATTCCTTTGCGGTGCGCGCACTGGCGGCAGGCGTGCTGGTTTCGGTCTGTGCCGCGCTGTTGGGCATCAATATGGTGCTGAAACGCTGTTCCATGCTGGGGGACGGTCTTTCCCACGTGTCGTTCGGCGCCGCGGCGATCGGTCTTGCAATGGGGATCACACCGCTGAAAATCGCCATTCCCGTCGTCATTGTGGCGGCGTTTCTGCTGCTGTGGGTCAGTGAACACGGCGTTGTCCGCGGTGACGCGGCGATCGCCATGGTGTCATCGGGCGCACTGGCGGTCGGCATTATTGTGGCCAGTCTGACCACGGGGCTGAATACCGATATCAACAACTATATGTTCGGCAGTATTCTCGCCATGGGCAAAAGCGACGTCTGGGTGTCGGTCATTGTGGCGGCGGTCGTCCTGACGTTCTACGTTTTGTTTTACAGTAAAATATTCGCCTGCACCTTTGACGAAAAGTTTGCGTCGGCAACGGGGGTAAAGGTGAAACTCTATAACGCGATGATCAGCGTGCTGACCGCGGTCACGGTGGTCGTCGGAATGCGGCTGATGGGCGCGTTGCTGATCTCGGCGATCATGACCTTTCCGGCGCTTTCCGCCATGCGTGTCTGCAAGCGTTACCGCGCCGCGGTGATCTGTACGGCCGTTCTTTCGGCGGTATCCTTCGTAACGGGACTGTTGCTTTCGTTTGCGTTCGATATGCCGACCGGCGCTTCTGTCGTCGTGGTCAATTCGGTGGTCTACCTGGCAATGGTCATCTTTAAAAAAATCAGTTCACGGCTCGGCTGACCGAAAAATATTAAAAGACCCGCCATGCGCTCCGTTTCGGGGAACATGGCGGGTTGTTCATTTTTTGAATACATATACACGGAAAGAATGTTCGCAATGGGGGCAAACGGTGGTATGCTTTCCTTTCCGGCGCGGCAGACGAAGAATGACACCGCAGTTGGGGCATTTTTTATAAACGTGGGTACGGTCGGCTTTTCGGGAAGCGCGCACCTGTCGGTCGTGGTATATTTTATCCACAAGTTCGCGGAATTTCATGTTTTCCGCGCGGCGTGCCGGAATATCGCGTGAAAGAAAGCGGAAACACGCGAAACCGATGATCAGATAAACCGGGATCTGGATCCACAAGGAGCGAACAAAACTGTTGATGATCGCCAGCGCGGCGGCCACGCCGAACAGGCAGAAAAATAAAGCGTCGGTCCCGTAGCGACCGCTCATAAAGCGGTAAAGGCGTTCGCGGAAATTCATGTGATCCCTCCCATGCGGAATGTTCTGATTATAGTATACCACGTTTGCTTTCCGTGTTTGTTAAGAAATCTTGAAATTTTCAAAATTTAATCATTGGTCACGTCCCCGTTTCCACCGATAGGGATCATTTCTCCGAGATAGGTCGGTTCCGGTTTGAACCGCGCGGTGAAAAAGTCTTTGCACCGTGCCGCGATCTCACGCAGGTCCCGATACGACTGCCCGGCGTAGGTATGGTAGTCCGCCGAAACACCGCAGGCATCCAGCCCCAGCCGTTTTGCCGTATACAGCGCACGGTATAAATGATATTCCTGCGAAACGATCAGCACCTTCTCGGCACCGAAAACGTTTTTGGCGCGGTACAGGGTCTCATAGGTCGAAAACCCGGCGTGATCCATAAAAACGTCTTCGGACGGTACGCCGGCATCAACGGCGTACTGCTTCATGGTACCCACCTCGTTGTAGTCGGTCCTGCCGTGGTCACCGCTCATCAGAAGCTTCGGTGCGGCACCGATCCGGTATAATGATATTCCGCGGTCCAGCCGGTCTTTCAGCATATCACTCGGTACGCCGTTTTCTTTGACCAGACATCCCGGTATGATAATGCAATCCGCGCCCTTCGTTTCGGCGTCTTCGGGGGAAAGGATACGGTCTTTGACGTCCGCTTTGACGGCGCTGTTGATGATCAGTGCCGTTATGCCGCCTGCCAGAAGCAGGATCAGCAGAATGGCAAATAAAAATTTTACTGTTTTTTTCATTTTTTCTTCTTTCCGGAAATAAAAACGGGAACGGCCGGCCGTCCCCGTTTTTGTTTTATTCGATCGCGTTTCGTTTACAAACTTCTTTGCATTTGCCGCATCCGGTGCAAAGACTTTGATCAATGACCGCGCAGTTGTTCACGACCTTGATCGCACCCTGTTCGCAGTTCTTTTCACACATACCGCAGGCAATGCAGGAGACTTTGCACGCTTTGACGACTGCGGCGCCGCGCTGCTTGTTGGAGCAGGCGACCTTTGCCGGCGCGTTTTTCGGGATCAGCGAGATCAGCGATTTCGGGCAGGCCTTAACGCAGGCACCGCAGGCAACGCATTTGTCGGCACAGATGACCGGGCTTCCGTTTTCCACCGTAATGGCACCGAACGGGCAGACCTTGGCACAGTCGCCGAATCCCAGACAGCCGAATTCGCAGGTCAACGGGCCTTTGTGCATGATATTGGCGGCGGTACAGCTTTCCATGCCGTCATACGTGTACTTTTCGCCGACGTTATCGGGACGTCCGTTGCAGGCGATAAAGGCGATCATCGGTTCGCCGACCTCGACCGGAATTCCCAGGATCTCACCCAGTTTTTCGGCGGTATCGCTTCCGCCGGGGGCACATTTATCGGGGGTGGCTTCACCTTTCGCCAGGGCTTCGGCGTAGCCGTCACAACCCGAAAATCCGCAGGCACCGCAGTTGGCGCCGGGCAGACACTCACGCAGTTTTTCCTGCTTTTCATCGACCGGGACCGCCATGAATTTGGAAGCCAGCGAAAGTCCCACACCGGCGATCAGACCGATCACCGCAACAATAATTACCGGAAGTAAAATATCCATATTCTTAACCTCCGATTCCGGCAAAGCCGAGGAATGACAGCGACACCAACGATGCCGCGATCAGCGTGATGGGCAGACCTTTTAAGAACTCCGGAATGTCCATGGTTTCCATTTTCCCGCGGACACCGGCGAACAGCACCATGGCAAGCATAAAGCCGAGACCCGCGCCCAACGCGTTGAACAGCGAATGAACGAAATCAAACTGATTGGTGATGTTCAGCATGGTAATACCCAACACCGCGCAGTTGGTGGTGATCAGCGGCAGATAAATGCCGAGCGCCTTGTAGATCGGCGGAATAAAACGTTTTAAGAAAATTTCGATCAGCTGGACGATGGCGGCGATCACGAGAATAAAGATGATCGTTTCCAGATATTCCAACTCATACGGTACCAGTAAGTAGGTGTAGATCGGCCAGGTGGCGGCGGTCGCGATGACCATGACCAGCGTGACCGCGATACTCATGGAAAGGGCGGTATTGACCTTTTTGGAAACTCCTAAAAACGGACAGATACCGAGGAATTTCGCCAGAACCATGTTTCCGGTCAGCAGACCGGTCAGCAAAATAGCGGCAATACTCATTCTTCGGTCGCCTCCTCTCCGTTATACTGCGCGCAGGCGCGGCGTGACGGGCAGTTGGCGCATCCGGTATGGGTGACCGGTTTTTTGCCCTGCTTTTTGGCAATGGCGTTGGAAGCGGCGACCAGAATGCCGAATACGAAGAAGCCGCCGGGCGGAAGCAGGAAAATGATCATCGGATCCAGGAAATGCGCTGTTACGGTCAGACCGAATACACTTCCCGCGCCGAACAGTTCACGGATCGTTCCCATCAGCGTCAGGGTGGCGGTAAAGCCGAGTCCCATGCCGAGCCCGTCCAAAGCGGAGGGCAGAACGGGGTTCTTGGAAGCGAACATTTCGGCACGCGCCAGAATGATGCAGTTGACGACGATCAGCGGCAGGTAAATACCCAGCGCCTTATCAATGGCAGGCAAAAACGCCTTGACCAGCATTTGCACCACCGAAACGAAACCGGCGATAATGGTAATAAACGCCGGAATACGCACCTTGTCCGGAATGACGTTCCGCAGTAAGGAAATAACGACGTTGGAACAGACCAGAACGGCGGTCGCCGCCAGTCCCATGCCGATGCCGTTGATGGCGGCTGTGGTGATGGCCAGTGTCGGGCAGGTGCCCAGCACCAGACGCAGAACGGGATTTTCTTTTAATAAACCGTTGGTAAAGCAGGAAAGATTATTTGATTTTTTCATTTTACTGTTCCTCCTTTACGGCTTTGTTCAGGTAAATTTCAATGGCCTCGTTGACGGCGTCTTTGACCGCGGTCGAAGTAATGGTCGCACCGGTGATCGGCTTGATCGAGCCGCCGTTTTTGGTCAGTTCACATTTTTCGGCGGCCATACCGGCAAAACCGAAATCCTGTTTCAGGGCGTTTTGTCCTAAACCGGGGGTCTCGCCGTCCACGCTCAGAATCTTTACGGCTTTGACCGTGCCGTCCGCCTGAATGGCGGTCATGACCTTGACGTCATCGCCGTATCCTTTGGCGGCGGTGGTAAAGACGTAACCGACCGTTTCGTCGCCCGATTCGGCAACGGCGTAATCTTCTTTTTCATCGAACGCCGCGCCGGGGAACAGTTCCGCCATGGAAGCGGCACGCTGTTCTTCTTCCTGTTTGGCGATGGGCTCTTTGGTAACGCTGTTAGTCAGCGCCAGCGCCAACGGAATGATGATGCAGATAGCCAGCAGGACGGTAACGGGTTTGAAAATGCTGTTCCAGTTGGATTTGAAAAAGTTTTCGTTACTCATTCTTCACCGCCTCCTTTGCACCAAACGGTTTTGAAAGGGTGAGGTTATTGATATGCGGGGTCAGAATATTCATCAGCAGAATGGAGTAGGAAACACCTTCGGGCAGGTTGGCGAACCGCCGGATGACAAAGGTCAGTACGCCGCAGCCGATCCCGAAGATCAGCTTGCCGGGGTTGGTCATCGGGCTGGTGGTGTAATCGGTCGCCATGAAAATGGCACCCAGCAGCAGACCGCCGCTTAAAATGCCGCTTGCCGCGCCGTGGATCCCGGAGCCGGCGATCAGATACAGGACACCGACCGTACCGATAAACGCGACCGGAATGATCGGGTTGATGACTTTCCGCAGGACTAAATACACACCGCCGACCAGTAACAGCGCCGCGGCGGTTTCACCGATACATCCGGCGTGCCAGCCGAAAAACAGTTCTTTCAAAGGAATCGGGCTGTCGCTTGCCAAAGGCGTTGCGCTTGCCACGGCCGCGCCCTTGATCGAAGGGCTGACGAATTCGGTCATGGCTTTCGGGAAGGAAACCAACAGCACGATACGTGCCGCAATGGCAGGGTTGGCAAAATTCTGTCCCAGACCGCCGAACATCTGCTTGACGATGATAATGGCGACCACACTGCCGATCGCCGCCATCCAAAGCGGCATGGACGGGCTTAGATTCATGCCCAGCAACAGGCCGGTCACCGCGGCGGACAGATCGCCGATCGAGTTCGGCTTATGTAACAGTTTACACCAGACAAATTCAGCTAAAACGGCGGAAACGACCGTCGTCAACAGCACGAACGCGGCGTGCCAGCCGAATAAAATGCAGCCGTAAACGGCGGCGGGAAGAAGTGCGATCAGAACGTCTTCCATAATGCTGTGGGTCGTATCCTCGTGACGGATATGCGGAGAGGAGGTCACAAACAGTTTTTCATTCATTTTGCTTCCCTCCTCAAAGTGGCTTTTGCGGTACGCATGACCTGGGACAGCGGACGCTTTGCCGGGCAGACGTAAGCGCAGCTGCCGCATTCCATGCAGATATTGACGTTCAGTTCGGCGTAGCGTTCTTTTTGTCCGTGCAGATACGCCGTTTCGACCATGGCGGGGTAAAGTTTCATCGGGCAGGCGGAAGCACAGCGTCCGCAGCGGATGCAGGGGGTCTGGACGCGCGGTTTGTTGACCTGACCGACCAGAAGCCCGTTGGTACGTTTTTCAATAACGGCGTTCAGATCCGATACCGCGGTACCCATCATCGGTCCGCCGAAGATCACGCGCAGGTCGCCTTCCGGCTCTTCCTCGGCGAATTTCAGCACGTCGGCGATCGAGGTGCCGATCGGGATGATGATGTTGCGCGGTTCATTGATTCGGTCGCCTTCCAGGGTGACCCGCTTGGCGACCAGCGGCATACCGGTCGTGATATAGCGGTACAACACCCCGATACTGGTAATGTTCATGACGATACAGCCAACGTCTGCGGGCAGTTTTCCGGGTTGAACGATACGCCCCGTCGCCGAATAAATGATCACCTTTTCGGCGCCTTGCGGATAACTGGTCGGCAGTTTCATCAAACGAACGTGGTTTTCCGCGTCGCGCTGATCGGTGGCGATCCGGTACAGCAGTTCAATGGCTTTCGGTTTATTGCTTTCCACCCCGATGATGACCTGCTCTAAACCGAGCTTTTCTTTCAGCAGATAAATTCCCTCGATAATATCGTTGGAGTTTTCCATCATTTCGCGATAGTCGGCGGTCAGGTACGGCTCGCATTCCGCACCGTTGACGACCAGCGTGTCAATGGTGGATTTTTCATTCGGGGTCAGTTTGACGTGGGTCGGGAAGCCGGCACCGCCCAGACCGACCAGTCCGCAGTTGCGTGCCGCGGCGGCGATATCCTGCGCATTCTGCACGGGAAACGGTTTCAAATCGGGGTCGGGCGTCATATTACCGTCCGATTCAATGACGATACACGGCGTCATGATCCCGTTGATCGGCTTTTCCGCGATCTCTTTGACCGTACCGGAAACACTGGCGTGGATCGGTGCGCTGACAAATCCGCCGGCTTCACCGATCGTGGTACCGACGAAAACCGCGTCACCCTTTTGCACGCAGGGGGTGCAGGGTGCGCCGATGTGCTGGGACAGGGGGATGGTGACCTGTTCCGGCGGCGGCATTACGACCGAATCAAACTCTGCCGTCCCTTTGTGGTGGTGCAGATAGATTCCGCCGTGAATGCGCTTGACCGGACGCAAGATCCGTTCTTTCGTATCCATTTGACATTCATTCCTTTCGGAAACTTTTTACGCGCGGTTGTAATTATAATTATTATATTATATCAATTAAAAACTTACAAGTATTTTATCAAAATAAATCAAAATTTGTGAATTTTTTTCAAATAAAAAAGCCGACCGAAAATCGGTCGGCGGAAAATCAGACGTTTGCGGTTTCTTTTTGGGGCTCTTCGATCAGCGGTTCGTCGGCAGGCGTACCTTTTTTGCGTGTCACGGCGTTTTTGATCCATTCACCCAGTTTGAAACCGCCGCATACCAAAGCAACGTAGGTGAACAGAATGGCCAGCGCCGGCAGTTCGTAAACAAAGCGGATCGGGATCCATTTCCAGAACAGTTCCAGAATACTGATATCGTTCGGTCCCCAGGTGTAGAAATAGTTGGCGGTGGCACAGTGCATCACGTTCTGTAAAAGGGCGTTGATCCCCAGTGAAACCACCGCAAGGAACAGAAACGTGACGGTGATGGAAGGCAGATCTTTGATCTTCGGGCGGTAGAAGTTCAGCGTCGCCAGACTGATGCCGCACACGATGATCAGCAGATGGGTCGCGTAAAAGCCCCACATTCTCGGCAGTGCCAGCGAATATCCCGCAAAACCGGCAGACGGGAAGACACACGCCATGATCGCGCCCAGCGGCGCCAGAAAGAACGAAAATCCCAAAATTCCGCGTTTTTTGGTCAGCACCCCGATCGGGATCAGGAACATATTGATGTTGCACAGGTGCAGCGGCAGTTCACTCCACCAGCTGAATCCGGCGACCGTGGCGTATTCGGCGTCGATCGACAGAAAGTATTTGTAGATCCAGAAAATAATGATGTTGACGGCGCACAGCCCGATCAGGAATATTTTTCTGGCGTTTTCCGAAGCGTTCCGGAACAGCAGGCCGATCAGCGTGATCACAAGGACCGTACAGCCGATCAGTATAAAGAACAGTCCGTTAAAAGGTTCCAATATCATAGTTTTACCTCCCTGAAATGGTAGACGGTGTTGACAACGGCGAACGCAAGAAGCGCCAGCAGGCACCCCACGACCGAGTCCGCGACCGAGTGCTGTTTGACAAAAACGGTCGAAAGGCAGATCAGCACGGTCAGCACGGCGGAAACGATCCGCCAGCCGGTTTTCTTTTTCTGCGGTCCCGAAACGAAGTCCGACAGATGAAAGGCGCAGGCCTCGTAACAGTGCAGACTGGGGAAAACGTTGACCGAATCTTCACTGTGGTATATCAGCAGACAGAGCCGGGTAAACAGATCCTTCCCGGTCAGCACCGGCCGCAGATCGATCCGGGTGGGATAAATGATAAACATCAGCGTACAAAGAAGTATTCCGGGAAACAGGATCCACGCCTGCTTTGTCATGGCTTTCCGGTCGGTCAGATAGACCGCCAGCAGTCCCAGCGGAATATAGGCGTACCATATAATGTAGGGGATGATAAACTGCTTTATAAACGGGATCTTGTCATCCGCCGGCATCCATACGGTATGGTAGTGCAGCGTGAACGCGTGCTCGCTGATAAAATAAAAAATACCGAACGCCGCCCACAGGGCGAAATACAGCACTTCTTTATGGGTCTTGATGTATCGGATCAACTCATCACCACCGGATGTTTATTTGAGATTATGAGTATAACACATTTCGACACGGTTTGCAACCCGCCGAAATTTTCCCGGATTTCCACTTCTGTATTACTGTATGAAAAAACGGCAGGGGATAAACCCCTGCCCTACAAACAAAAAACAATCAATCTTCGTAGGGGCGGGTATCACCCGCCCGTTTTTTTACGACGCAACTTTCAATTCTTTATACCATATCCGCAATGTCTGCACCGATCAACTTGCTATTTTGCAAAATGAGACTGCCGTTTAGGAATACCCGCAAGTAGGAACAGCACGCTTTTATAAAAATTTCTTAGAAAAATAAGAGATACCGGTT
>JAZUFP010000082.1:0-1892 GCA_045640765.1 Acutalibacteraceae bacterium | reverse complement strand
AAAGTCGAGTACAAAGTGTTTGCACTGTTTGGCGGGAACGGTGATAGTGGTATAGCGTGTATAATTGTACGCATCCCATTCGGTTCTGTCGTCTGCCACAGCAACATAGATATTGGCAGCCGATTCACTGTCCAAATAGGCGTCAAATTCAATATATACGCCCGCATAGAAGTTGACTTTCGTATTGAATTCGATTTTGTGATTTGGGTACTGCGAGAAATCCGTTCGATTCATAAAGCCGGAACTCAAATCGTTGACAATATAATGGGTGTACTGTTTTGCCGGCGCTGCCGGTGCTTCAGCATACGCGGGAATCGCAGCCGAAACGATCAGCAAACCCAGCACAAGTGTAAGTGCAAGGAATTTTTTCACTGTTTTCATAAACATACCTCCAAAAAAATATTTTTTTGTTATCAGCAACGCACAGCACCGATTTCCCGTATCGGTGCTACACGGTATGCCTGTAATTACTTTTATAATCAGATCTTCAAAATTCAGCCGTTAATATCAATCGGATCCAAACTGTCAATCAGTCCCAACAAATACTGTTTCAGATAACCGACGTCTTCCGCGTCGACTTCGCCGGAATCGTCAAAGTCGGTGTTTTCGATCCATTCTTCGTCAGCGATCGCCTTTTCCAAATGAACCAGATCGCGGATGTCGATTTGGCCGTCCAGATTGCAATCACCCCAGTTGACCGTGACGATTTCTTCATCACTTGTCAAAGCGATATTGATGATGGAAAACGTTGTATTCCATTCCACTTCGTCCGGCATGATCCGATTAATGCGGGTCATATCACAGCCGATGCTGTTGAATTCAGAGATCGGAATGACAAAATGTTTCCATTGACCCGCCGGAACTTCGATTCGGGTCTGCGCGATATGGGTATACACGCCCCAAGCGTTGTCCGGATCGTTGACCATGAGTTTGATAGATTCCGCGACACTTGAATTCGTGTAGGCATCAAATTCAAGGTAATCCGCCTGTGTGAAATCGTAAGTGCCGTTCAAATTCGTCCGCATTTCCCAGCCGGAGGGATTCGCGATTTTATTCATATAACCGTCACCAATATCCGCAATGAGGTAATGAACATTATTTTCGTTCGGTGTAAATTTGGTAAAGGCAACGTTCGCAAAGTGAACGATCTGACCGGGTGCAGAGCCGGCAATATAAACATTGTTGATGGCGGCAAGATTCGCGTCATAATTCTGGAACGTACTGTCATTCAACGGAAGAACAACGTGTTTCCAGGTGTTGTACGGAATGGGTTGATCGGGTTCACGGTCCTTCTGGGTATAGCAGTTATCGTTCGCACTGCCGACCTTAAACAAATAGTAACCGCCGTCATAACTACTGGTGCCTTGTTCGACGTACACGTCAAATTCAGCGTAATCATACTCTCTGATATCGACCGCGGGGAAATAGACTCTGGAAGATTCCGCCCAAGTACCCGTGTTGTTATTGAAATCGACCTTTGCGCCGGTGGAATACGGATCGAAAAATACGTTCTCTTCGTCCTTGGCCAATTTGGTCAGCGCGATATTGATGATGGAAAACGTTGTATTCCATTCCACGCCATCCGGTAGGATCCGGTTAATATGGGTCATATCGCATTCGATGTTGTGAAGCGACGCGATCGGAATAACATAATGTCTCCATTGACGTGCGGGAACATTAATCTCGATCTGCGCAATATGGGTATACACACCCCATGCGTTGTTCGGATCGTTGACCATGAATTTGATCGTGTCGCCGGTGCTCGAATTCGTGTAGGCATCAAATTCAATGTAATCCGCCTGTGTGAAATCGTAAGTGCCGTTCAAATTCGTCCGCATTTCCCAGCCGGAGGGATTCGCGATTTTATTCATATAACCGTCACCAATATCCGC
>JAZUFP010000081.1:0-5312 GCA_045640765.1 Acutalibacteraceae bacterium | reverse complement strand
CCGCCATGGTGCTGACTACCGAAAGTCTGGTTTCCGACATCAAGGAAGATGCCGCGGCCGCCAATGCCGCAGCCGCACCCGCCGCTGCCGCGCAGGGCGGAATGTACTGATATCATTAAATTTTCGGACCCGGACGGAAACGTCCGGGTCTTATGCTTTTATAAAACAAACAATCCCGCTCCGACAGTTGTCGGGGCGGGATTGTTTTGACAGGTACTGTTACGAGGCATACACCACGCGGATATTCCGTTCGGTTTTGCCGTCCGGCGTCAACAGGTTGCCGTCCAGACGGACACCGTCTTCGTACATCGCAAATTCATTGCCGCGCTCAAAGGAAAGATTGAATTTACAGCCGCGGAAAACACGGGTGCATTTGTATTCATTCCAGTCGGACGGAACGCAGGGGTCAACGGTCAGTCCTTTCATGGTGGGCTGTAATCCCAGAATGTACTGGGTCGCCGCCATATACATCCACGCGGCGGTACCCGACAGCCAGGAAACGTTGGCATAACCGAATTTATCCGATTCCGGTCCGAAAATGTTGGAAGAGTAGACGTACGGCTCGGCACGGTAGACTTCCACGCCGGCCTTTTCCATGGTATTGACCGGGATCAGCTGGCTGTAATATTCCCATGCGCGGTCGGCACGCCCCAGCATACATTCGGCAATGATCGCCCAGGTGTTGGCGTGGCAGAAAATGCCGCCGTTTTCGGAAGTGCCCTTGTTATAATTGGTCAGCGGATCTTCGGCGCTCGGATAATTTTCCATGGACGGATGGATCTTTTTGATGCCCAACGGGGTATTCAGATATTTGTATACGTTATCCATGGCGCTTTCGCCGCGTTCTTTGTCGGCGTATCCGCACAGAACGGACCAGGTCTGGCTGTTCAGCCAGATTTTTGCCTGCGGTTCGGATTCGGAACCGAGGAACACGCCCTCGTCGGTCACGGCGCGGCGATACCATTTGCCGTCCCACGCCTTTTCATTGACGTTGGCTTTCTGTTCGTCGTACAGTTTGCCGTAACGGGCGGCATCTTCGGTTTTGCCGATGGCTTCCGCCATTTCGGCGAGTTGTTTCAGGCAGATGCCGAACTGCATCGCCGTCCAGATGCTTTCGCCCAATCCCTTGCGGCAGACGCGGTACAGCGAATCGTTCCAGTCGGAACGAAGCATCAGCGGGAAGCCGTTTCGTCCGAGGTGTTCGGTGGTGAATTTTACGGCAAGACACAGGTGTTCGTAAACGGTGGCTTCACCGCCGTCATAGAACGGAACGATCTCGTTCAAAAATTCGGTATTGCCGTCTTCCGCCAAAATGCGGTATACGGTCAGAATACTCCACAAATGGTCATCCGAATGGATCGTGGTGACCGGGTCGTATCCTTCAATGGGGAAGTAGTAGTGGTTGACGTGACCGTCGTTATACTGCTGGGACAGCAGTTCGCGCGTTTTGGCTTTCGCGTTGTCGTTGGTGATCGCCGCCACGGTCATGACGTCCTGCGCGGTATCGCGGTAGCCCGTGCCGCGGAACGTTCCGGTGGCGTAGAAACTGATATTGCGGGAGAACAGGAAATTGTACCAGACCTGATACGGATTCCATGTGTTGATCATGCGTTCGGCTTTCTTGTCGGGGATCTCGCAGGCAAAGCCGGAAAGCAGATCGTTGAATTTCGCCCCCAACTTTTCAAAAGCGGCTTCGCTGTAACCGGCGGTACGCACACGGTCAAGAACGTCGGCGGTGTCGGGTCGTTTTGCGACGGCACCCAAATAGAACTGTACGGTAGTGCTGTCCCCGGCGGCTAATTCGACCGGGATCTGCAACGCGCCGCAGGGATCGCCGCCGCGCAGGGTGGTGTTGAAACAAGTCCCGTTTTCCACGCCGACCGGATCGGCTTCACTGTGGTAACTGCCGACGAATTTTTCGCGGTTTCCGTCATAACTTGCCGGCATTCTGTCAGCGGCAAAGAAGATGTAGGGCGTTTCTTCACGGCGGGGCTGATCCTCGACCGCGTAATCGTACACGATGGCACCGCAGTCATCCTCGTAAAACACGTTGACCTGATGTTTGTTGTAGCACTGCCACTGCAATTCACGCATGAATTCCATCAGCGCGAACTCGATATAACCGAACACGTCCAGCGAACGGTCGCAGTCGGCGTTGTTGGTCAGGTCGGCTTTCATGATCAGCACATCGTCATCGGGGGAAACAAAGGCGGTAAGGCGTGCCGAAAGACCGTCCTTTTCGGTCAGGTAATAGGTATAACCCATACCGTGCGCCGATTGGAATTTTTCGGGTTTGTCGGCGCAGGGCTCGGCTGTCAGCGAGTAATATTTTCCGGTCTTGCGGTCACGGATGTAAAGATACAGTCCGCTGCGGTCGGTCGGCAGATGAAAAAAGCGGTAGCGGTTGATGCGCCAGATCTGCGGAGAACGGTAAAACGCCAGCAGACCGCCCGCCTGGCTGATCATGGTGTGCATTTTGCCGTTGGACAAATAATTGATCCACGGGGTCGGCATATCGTAGCGGTCAAAAACCACTTCGCGCTTGTCGTCTTCAAAGTGAAAATCGTTCATGGAGTATTCTTTTCTTGCCATTTTGAAAATCCTTTCGGTCTTATTTTGCGGGGCGGGTCACGATATTGCTGTCGGACAGTGCCATTTCCTCGGTCGATTCGGGTTGATACTGGTCATTGATGACGCACAGTTCCACCGTGCCGTCGTCAAAAATAAAGGTGTTGCCCGAAAGCGGTGCCAGGGCTTTGGGCCCTACGCGGAACTGTAATCCGTCACCGGCTTTGAAGATGTTGTTTTTAAAGACCAGTTCCTCGCTTTTCGCTCCGCCGATGACCATTTTCCCCTTGCAGGTCACGAGATTGTTTTCAAAGATATTGCCGGGGAAATTCATGTGGCAGGCGAAAGGCGCGTCGCAATCCTTCAAAATATTGCGCTCTACCGTCCATGCTTCGCTGTGTTCGTCTAAATAAATGCCGTGGCAGGCACTGTTGAACTGCTCGTTATGGCTGATATCGGCAACGATATTGTCACGGATAAAACCGTTTTTATAGCCGATCGAATAGATCGCCGCGCCGTCGTTGAGTTCCCGCATACAGTCGGTCACGATGTTATGTTCAACGCGGACGTGGTTGCCGCCCATGTTGATGCCCGAATAGGGCGCGTGCCAGACACGGTTGCCTAAAATATCACAATGCCGCCCGAAAATGCCGATCGAGGAAAAGGTATCCAACCCGATGTGGTGTACCAGACAGTTTTCGATTTTGGAACTGCAATACTGTTCCTGTTCTTCGTAAGGGGTGATTTCATATTCGTCGTTGATACCGACCCAAATGCCGGCACCGCCCAGATCAAAGAACGAACTTTCTGAAACCGAGATGTTCTTTCCGTTCGTCCGCAGTCCCGATCCGCCGCTTTTGCGGACGGTGACGTTTTGAACGGTCAGCCCGTCAAGGTTGCAGCCGTCGATCGCCGCCGGCAGAGCACAGCCGCCGAATCCGGCCGGTTTCAAATCAAAGGAACAGCCCTCAAAGGTCAGCCCTTTTAAGGTGATATTCTGACATTCCGTCAAAACGAGTACCCGGGTATGTAACGGCAGTTCGACAACTAGATTTTCCGCCGTCATTTCATCATCCGGCCAGATGTAAACGGTCTTTTCCTGTTTGTCAAAATACCAATCCAACGGAGCGTGCATTCCTTCCGCCACGTTGAAGAAAACATATTCCTGGTGGAAGAACGCGCCGGGCGGATGGAAACATTCGGGGGATAACGTAAAGGTGTGTGTTTCGCGATCCATCCCCACAACGCCGGTAAAGGATTCGTCCCAATCGTGAGAAACGATCACTTCGGCGTTGCGCCAGTTGAAGTTTTCGGGGATATCTTCGGGTTTATACTGAAAAGTGGTCAGTTCTTCGTGCGTGGGTTTTCGCTTCCAGCCGTTGCCGAACGTGCTCATCCACGGCACGTCCCACGTGGTTTCGTGCAGGAACTTTCCGGTGTGGGGGAAGCGGGCACGGTGGAGATATTTGCCGCCTGCGACCAACATTCTGAAATCCGGCGTTTCGTCAAAGTCCAGCTTGCGTTTTAAATAGCCGGTTTTTTCATCCTTTTCAAAGCCGGAGATCGGCACACTGCCGGAAAAGACGGCTTCTCCCGTACCGTCGCCCTCAATGATCAGACCGTTATCCTTTTGGTCCAATTCCACGTGGGTGTCACTGTACAGTCCCGGACGGACTAAAATATGCCGGATGCCGGTTTCCCGTGCTTTTTCGACCGCGGCTTTAAGGGTATTGATCTCGCCGTTCGGCGAAAGAATGATTTTTTCCATAATATCACCTGCTATAAAGTTTATATTTTCTGAACACAAACACGATATCTGCCCGGGTGAGCCGGGTTTTCCTCAATGACTTCTTCATGGTCGCACGAAACGTTTTTCAAAGTAACGTTTGCCACGGGGTATACCATTTCCTCGTAAGGCAGTACGTCCACGCCGATTTTTGTATTGCCAAGCACACAGTCTTCAAGATAAATTTCATCCATGGCAGTACGGGTAAAGAGGAAACATTTGATGTTGTTTTCCACCGTAACGTTTTCAAAGCGGATGTTCCGCTGAACAGGTGCATCTGACCCGGGATAATAGCTGTGGGACCAGTCATCGTCGTCAAAGTGGATGGAAAAGGCAACGTCACGTTCCTTCTTTAACTGAATGTTGCGGAAGGTCACGTTTTCACAGCCGCAGTTGCGGCAGATGTTTTCATCCTGCACCATCACCCAGTCAATGCCGTCCAGCACGGCGTGACCGCTTTTGTGGGTGGGCGGTGTTACCGAGGTGTAAATCTGCCCGTCGGGACGCATACAGGCACGGTAGATACGGCCGTCCGATACAACGCTGTCCGAGTTGCGGATCATCATTCCTTCGGACCAGTCACACCAGGATCCGGCCAGAATGCGGGCGAAGAAACCGACGGTATCATCGTCGGCAAGATCGACACAGTTTTCGATCAGTCCGTTCCGGATCCAGCCCAACTGCGGGTTGGAGGTGACGTAGTCGTGCGCGTTCAGCGCGATCGGATCGTCAAAGGTACGGAAACGACCGTTCCGGACGGTAAATCCGTCGCCGGTACCGAAATGGACACCGTCTTTTTTGCCTTCGATACGCACGTTTTCAACGGTGGCGTTTTCAAAGGTGCAGATCTGTATACAGAAATTTTCCTTGGTAACGTCCATACACTCAAAATCGCTGATCAGCAGATTCTTGATATAGAAAAAGGATAACTGTCCGGCAAGACCGGTAATGGGCGCGT
>JAZUFP010000080.1:0-15190 GCA_045640765.1 Acutalibacteraceae bacterium | reverse complement strand
CCGCTTTCAAGCAGTCGGTTCAGGACGAGTTTGAAAAACTGCTGCTGGCCGACGCCGGAAAGTGCCTCGGCGGCAAAGAACTGGCGGAACTGATCAAGGCGGCGCTGGGGGATGAAGATCCGGCAAACTATTCGGCGGAAGTCGCACAGGTCAGTGACGCGCTGAAAAGCGAACTTGCGGATCAGATCAGAAACGGACTGGAAATCAAGCCCTCCAAAAACGTTCACGCCGGATTCAGACTGGCGGCAAAAGACGCTTCCGGTTATTTTGATTGTTCTGACGAGGAAATCACCGCTATGCTGATGCCGTTTTTCCCCGATCAGATATAAGAGGATACAGAAATGGCTTCTTATTATTTTTTAATGTCAAGCTTGCCCATGCTTCGTTCGGAAGGGGAACTGCCGATTCGGTATTCCGAATTTCTGGAACGGTGTGAATCGGCGGTGGACGGACGGAAATTCGCACTGCTGCAAAATCTTTCCCTTTCTTCCGCTGACGGCCCGCTGATCAGCGAATGGGCAAAGTTTTACGGCGTATTTCATAACGAACTGACCTTCCAGCGCAATCAGCGCCTCGGCAGGCCGGCGACCGTTCCGCCTGAACGGGAAGAAAGCATTGTGCGGGTCGTTACCGCGGCAATGAATGAAAAGAATCTTTTGACGGCGGAAAATATGCTGCTTGCCTTTCAGTTTGAAAAACTGGACGAACTGATCGGCATCCATTATTTTGACGATTATTCGTTAATGGGTTATGCCTTGAAACTGAAACTGCTGGAACGGAAGACGGTTTTCAAGCAGGAAAAGGGCAAGGCGGAATTGAACGGTATTCTCAAACATCTGGAACATGAAGTCATGAGTATCAGATAGGAGTTAAGCAATGGAAAATATATCTGGAATTGTAACCGGCGTAAACGGGAACCTCGTTTCCGTTCGCGTCGACGGATCCATACGAAAAAATGAGGTCGGATATATCTTTGTCGGGGATAAACGGCTGAAAGGCGAGATCATCCGTGTCAACGGCGGTGTCGCCAGTATGCAGATCTATGAAATGACCGACGGGATCAAGGTCGGCGACAAGGCCGAGTTTACCGGCGAACTGATGAGCGTTGAACTGGGACCGGGTCTGTTGACACAGGTTTACGACGGTTTGCAGAATCCGCTGCCTGATCTTGCGGAAGAATGCGGATTTTTCCTGGAACGCGGTGTCTATCTTGATCCGATCCCGAATAAAGACTGGGAATTCACCCCGGCTGTCGCGGTCGGTGATACGGTTCGCCCCGGTGATACCGTCGGTACCGTGCCCGAGGGACTTTTTACCCATCAGATCATGGTACCCTTCGGCTTCGAGGACGAATTGTGGACCGTGAAGGAAATCGTGCCGAAAGGGGTCTATAACGTCCGGGATCAGATCGCGGTGATCTGTGACGGCAAGGGAAACGAAGAAAAATTGACCATGGTATTTTCATGGCCCATCAAGAAACCCATCACCTGTTATGAACAGCGTCTGCGTCCCGATGAAACGCTGATCACGAAGATCCGTTGTATCGATACGTTTTTGCCCATAGCCAAAGGCGGAACGTTTTGTGTGCCGGGTCCGTTCGGCGCCGGCAAGACGGTTTTACAGCATACCGAAGCCAAGAACGCGGACGTTGATATCGTTATCGTTGCGGCGTGCGGCGAACGCGCGGGCGAAGTGGTCGAGATCCTTAAAGAATTCCCCGAGCTGGAAGATCCGCGCACCGGCCGTTCTCTGATGGAACGTACCGTCATTATCTGCAACACCTCTTCCATGCCGGTCGCCGCCCGTGAAGCGTCGGTTTATACCGGCATCACGATCGCGGAATATTATCGTCAAATGGGACTCAGCGTGCTGATGCTTGCCGATTCGACTTCCCGCTGGGCACAGGCCATGCGTGAAATGAGCGGCAGACTGGAAGAAATCCCGGGTGAAGAGGCGTTCCCGGCGTATCTGGAATCGGTGATCGCCGGTTTTTACGAGCGCGCGGGCAAGGTCAAACTGCGTAACGGCAAGGTCGCTTCTGTCACGATCGGCGGTACCGTTTCGCCGGCGGGCGGCAACTTTGAAGAGCCGGTCACGCAGGCGACGTTAAAGGTCGTCGGTGCTTTCCACGGCCTTTCGCGTGAACGTTCGGATGCGCGTAAATACCCCTCTATCCATCCGTTGGAGTCCTGGTCGAAATACGAAGGCATCGTTCCGATGAACGAGGTCGAAACGGCACGCTCCATTCTGATCAAAAGCACCGAGATCAATCAGATGATGATGGTCGTCGGTGAGGAGGGAACCTCCTCGGAAGACTTCGTTCTGTATCAGAAAGGCGAACTGCTGGACGCGGTATATTTACAGCAGAACACCTTTGATCCGATCGATGAAGCGTGTGAAACCGAGCGGCAGATCCATGTATTCGGTGTAATGTACGATATTCTGATGCGGCGTTATAAAATCGAGACCAAACGTGAGATCCGCGCGTTTTTCAATCAGTTAAGACAGGAATTGCTGGACTGGCATACCATTCCGTATAATACCCCTGAATTTGAAGCGCAGGAAAAGGTCATCAAGGATTTTTATCTGGCCAGGGCGGTAAATTAAGGAGACTACGATATGCAGAAAGTTTATACGAAAATTGAATCCATCGTCGGCAACGTCGTAGTGGTTCGTGCCCAGGGCGTTCGCAACGGCGATCTGGCGATGGTCGGAAAAAGTTTCGCTAACGTCATCAAACTGGATAACGACCTCGTCTATTTGCAGGTGTTCGCGGGAACACAGGGCGTCAGCACGACCGACTCGGTCCGTTTTTTGGGAAAACCGATGATGGTTTCCTATTCCGACCATCTTTTGGGAAGAGTTTTCAACGGTGCCGGTGTCCCGAAAGATAACGGCCCCGCGCTGACCGAAAACATGGTGCCCGGCGGCGGCCCGTCGGCCCACCCCGCAAGAAGGATCGTGCCGAGAAAAATGATCCGCACGGGAATTCCCATGATCGATCTGTTCAACACGCTGGTGGAAAGCCAGAAACTGCCGATCTTTTCGGCGTCGGGCGAGCCCTATAACGAACTGCTTGCCCGTATTGCCATGCAGGCGGAGGTCGACGTGATCGTGCTGGGCGGCATGGGTCTGAAATATGACGATTATCTGTTCTTCCGCGATACCCTTGAAAAGGGCGGTGCCATGGGGCATACGGTCATGTTCATCCACACCGCGTCCGACCCGACGGTCGAATGTACGCTGGTGCCGGATATGTCGCTGGCCGTGGCGGAAAACTTTGCGCTGGATGGCAAACGGGTACTGGTCTTGCTGACCGATATGACCAACTTTGCCGACGCGCAGAAAGAAACCGCTATCACAATGGAGCAGGTTCCGTCCAACCGCGGCTACCCCGGCGATCTTTACAGCTGCCTGGCGGCACGTTATGAAAAGGCGGTCGATTTTGACGGCTCCGGCTCTATCACGATTTTAAGTGTCACCACCATGCCGGGTGATGACGTTACCCATCCCGTCCCCGACAATACCGGTTATATCACCGAGGGACAGTATTATCTGAAAAACGGCAGGATCGAACCGTTCGGTTCGCTTTCCCGTCTGAAACAGAACGTCAACGGTAAAACACGCAGCGATCACCGCGCTTTGATGGACGGTATGATCAAACTGTACAGCGCGTACACCGAAAGTCTGGAAAAGAAATCCATGGGCTTCCTCATGAGTGAGTGGGACGAAAAGTTGCTGAAATACGGCAGACTTTTTGAAGAAAAACTGATGGATCTCAGCTTGAACATCCCCTTGGAAGAAGCGCTCGACACCGGTTGGGAGATCCTTGCCGACTGCTTCGAGCCGAATGAAACGGGACTGAAAACCAATCTGATCCAGGAAAGATGGCCGAAAAAATTATAATAATGGATGGAATCAAATATGGCATCTGTTAAAATGACGAAAAACGAGCTCAAAACGCAAAAGGACAGATTAAAGCGGTTTGAGCGCTATCTTCCGACCCTGCAGTTGAAAAAACAACAGCTGCAAACCGTCATCATGCAGGTCAACGCCGATCTTGAAAGCAAGGAAAAGGAACTGGAACGGTTGGTGAACGGTCTGGATGACTGGGTGGCGGTCTTTGCGGAAAATACCATTTTCGACGCGGATCGGAAAATTGAAAATATGGTCAAACCCGAAAGTGTCGTCTGCGGCGAGGATAATATCGCCGGTGTCACAGTCCCCGTTTTCCGGGAACTGGTCTTCAAAGATATCACGTACGATGTTGCCGATTATCCGTTGTGGGTGGATGAAGCACTGGTCCGTTTGCGGGATATCGCACGGCTGAATATGCTTTTGGAGACCCTGCGCAAGCAGGCCGACCTGCTGGGCAGGGAATTACGCATGACCTCCCAGCGTGTCAACCTCTTTGAAAAGGTGAAGATCCCCGAAACCAAAGAAAACATCCGTGTCATCGGAATTTCTTTGGGCGACCAGCAGACCAGCGCGGTCGTGCGCGGAAAAATCGCCAAGAAAAAGCGAGAGGGGGCAAGCGCATGATCGAAAAAATGAAACGTGTCTTAATCGTTTCACGCGAATCGCACAAGCGGGAATTGCTCGACACCCTGCGTGATCTCGGGATCCTGCACCTGTCCGAAAAAGAAAGCGCCGACGAGGGGCTTCTCGAACGCTTTTCAACCATTTCCAGACTGTTGCTGGAACTGAAAGATTATCTGCCGGACGGGGAACAGGACGCTCAACTGCTGTCCGATCGGGAATTTAACGCACTGTATGAAAAAACGGTAGCGGCGCTGAAACGAAAAGCCGTTCTTGCCGATACCAAAGCCACCCTTGCGGTCGAAGCGGATCGGATCCGGGCGTGGGGCGATTTCGACCCGACCGAGGTCCGTGCTTTGCGTGACGCCGGTGTGGACTTCCGTTTTTACCGGATGGATAAAAAAGAACTGAAACGGTTGTCACAAAACGACGCGGTAAGGTATATCCGGCTGTCATCGGTCGATAAAATGGAAACGGTCGCCATTCTGGGCACACCGGATCCGACGGTCACGGCAACCGAATTCGCGCTTCCGGAAAAGGGACTTTCGCAGTTAAAGGCCGAAGCGGAATCGTGTGACCGGGAAATCGAAACCTGCGTTGCCGTTCTGAAAGAATCGGCGGCGAAACTGAACAGCTATTCCGCGCAGTTGATCAAAACGCAAAACGACGCCGAGTATTCCTCGGTGGATCGGACACTCGGCACGGAAGACGGACTGGTATGGATCTCGGGTTATATCCCCGAAACCGAAACCGGCAAATTTACAGAGGCCGCCAAAGAACACAGCTGGGCGTGGCAGATGGACGACGTGGACGAAAACGATCCGGGCGTCCCCACCAAGATCCGGTACAATAAACTGACCGCGCTGATGAAACCGATCTTTGAAATACTCGGAACGGTGCCGGGATACGGCGAATACGATATTTCTTTTTGGTTTCTGGCATTCTTCACGCTGTTCTTCGCCATGATCATCGGCGACGCCGGATACGGCGCACTGTTCTTAGTGGGAACGGCGGCGGTAACGCTGAAAATGAAAAAGACGACCAACGCCACACTGCTGTTGTTCGTCCTTTCCGCCGCGACGGTGGTATGGGGCGCGATGACCGGCACGTGGTTCGGACTGGAAGGTGCTATGAAAGTACCCTTCTTAAAAGCACTGGTCGTGCCGCAGTTCGCCAATTACCCCGAATATTTCAATGTTTCAACGACCTCGGCACAGAATTCGGTCATGAAATTCTGTTTCAGCATCGGGGTCATTCAGCTGGCACTCGCCTGCATTATGAGCGTCCGGCGGAAAATCGCCAAAAAGGACCTCAGCTGGTTGTGCGACTTCGGTTGGCTGATCGCGATCTGCGCGCTGTATTTCACGGTGCTGTATCTGGTCATCGGTCAGCGTATCAACGTCACCATGGTCGCGGCGGCGGTCGGACTGGGCTTTATAATGGTCGTTCTGTTCGGCGGAATGTCCCCGGATAAAAGCTTTTCCGCCGGTCTGAAAGCCGGACTGGGCGATACCTTCACGGTGTTTTTGAATACGATCAGCGCATTCGGCAATATCATGAGTTATATCCGGCTGTTCGCGGTGGGCATGGCTTCGCTTGCCATCGCGCAGAGCTTTAATGACATGGCTGCCGGGTTCAAAGGACCGCTGCTGGTCGTCGGCGCGATCATTATGATCATCGGACACCTGCTGAATATCGTCATGGGCTTTTTGTCCGTCGTGGTACACGGCGTCCGCCTGAACCTGCTGGAATTTTCCGGTCAGTTGGGCATGGAATGGTCGGGCACGGCGTACGATCCGTTCAGAAAAACAGAAAAGTTAAAAAAATAATTTTTGGAGGAAATCAGTATTATGGAAATTCAATTTATCGGTATGGCATGTGCGTTGGGTCTTTCGGCCATCGGTTCGGCGTTCGGCGCGGGTTACGCGGCAATGGCGTCGGTCGGCGCGTGGAAAAAATGTTACGCCGCCGGCAAACCGGCATCCTTTATCATGGTCGCCTTTTCGGGCGCACCGCTTACCCAGACGATCTACGGCTTTTTGCTGATGAACTTCATCCGCAGCGCGTTTGAAGCCGGCAGCGCGTCCAAAACGATGTGTATGTTCGTCGGCATTTTCGCGGGCATCGCGATTGGTCTGTCGGCGCTGTTCCAGGGTAAAGTCGCGGCGGCTTCGGCAGATGCGCTCGGCGAAACGGGGAAAGGCACGGCAAACTATTTTATCGTGATCGGTATCGTTGAAACGGTCGCCCTTTTCACGCTGGTGTTCAGTCTGTTGCTGATGCAGTAAATAAATACGTTTATCGGTGGACAAAGTTTTGACTTTGTCCGCCGATTTTTGTGTTATGCAGTATAAAATAATAAGTCACATTGCAGGGAACGTTCTTGCTCGTTCCATTTGAAAAAAATAAACGTGTCATTGCGAGCGCAGCGAAGCAATCCACATAAAAACCACCGTGAGCAATAAAAACCAAAGGCGTAGGGGCGGGTATTACCCGCCCGACTTAGTCTGTTTTGAAAAAACACCGTAGGGAGCGGGCTTTTATGCAGTCGCCCTTAACCGAGAATGAATGAACCGGTGGATCGCGAATCGACCGCGAATTGCAGAAACTCCGCCTTGCGGATCGCGCAAAAGTACCCGCTAAAATCAACGTCGGGATAGTTGGCTTCGCAGAAGTTGATCATGTTCCGCAGGGTAAGGATCACGGCAAATATATGCTTACAGTTCCCCGTGCAGAAACAGTCGCAGGTCATACCGCTGATCTCGCCGTTCCGATAATCGAATTCCACCGTGTACGGATGACTGCCGATGACGATCGCGGTTCCTTTTCCGCGGTCAAGTTCAAGATAGGCCACGCGGTTTTCCTCGAAATATGCCGCGCCTTTTTCGGCGGTTTTATCGTCTATGACCAAATTGGCCAGATGATGAATATCAATGCCCGTTCCGTCTTTTACGGTAATGTATTCATCCTCGCTGTTTTCGGGCGGCAAAAACCACGTCCGTATCTTACTGAACGGAGCGGAGTCGTCGCGGGAGATAAAGTAGGGACCCAAAAAGCGGAATTCCCCGCAAACGGCGGTATCGGCAACGCCGATCACCTTTTTATAGTCCGAAAGCTTGATTTTGAAGTTGTACGAAATCTCGGTAACGATACCGCACACGCCTTCCAGTTTCCCGTCTACCCAGACACGGTCGCCGCATTTCAGGTCAAACTGATCGTTATAGTAAGTATATGCCGCGTCGCGCTCGTTGAAATAAACTTTTACCAGGGATTTTGTGCCGGCAGTTTTCGCATCCGTGGTTTGGGCAGGCCGTTCCTGCACCGTCTTTTTTTCGGGTTCTGTGCTGAATCCGATCTTCATGCTCATTTTCATTGTCCTCCTTTTTTGCGTACGGCACCGTACCGTGCCCGCGTTTTCTTCCGACCAACCGTGTTATTATCATTATAAATGCTTTGCTGTCCGGAATTCCGTACTTGAATACTTTTGATTTTTTGCTGACAGGTGTATATTATACTTTACATTTTAATTCATTATATAGTATAATAAAACCAACATCGGAAATCTATGTGAGATGAAAAATCATGATTGGAGAAATCGATATGAAAACAGAATTTAAATTCAGCGCCAAAACGATCATTATTCCGCTGGTCATTCTTTTTGCCGTTGTTCTGGCGTTCAACTGCTTTACGGTGGTCGATGCCGGTCATACCGGCGTGGTGGTCACGCTGGGTAAGGTCAACGATCGGGTTTTGCAGGAGGGAATTCATGCCAAAGCACCGTTCGTTCAGCAGGTGGTGAAGATCGACAACCGTATTGTCAAACTGGAAGTCGAAACGGAAGCTTTTTCCAAAGATTTGCAGACGGTTACAACCACGCTTGCCATCAATTACCGTGTTGATACAGCCAAATCGTACAGTATTTATAAGAATATCGGTGCGGATTACGAATCGGTGCTGGTCGTTCCCGCTGTCAACGAGGTATTGAAAGCCATTACGGCACAGTATACCGCCGAACAAAGCGTTACCAACCGTGAACTGATATCGGACGGTCTTGTCGACGGATTGAACCAAAAACTGAATGAACTCGGATTGTATGTGACCGATGTCAATATCATCAATTTTGATTTTTCCGAGGCGTTTATTACGGCAATCGAGGAAAAACAGGTGGCACAACAGCAGTTGTTAAAGGCGGAAACCGAAAAACAGACTGCCATTACCAACGCCCAGGCAGAAGCGGAAGCGGTACGAATTAAGGCAGACGCCGAAGCCAGTGCCAATAGCACGTTGAATAAATCATTGACCGATAAAATTATTGAATACAACAAGATCGAAAAGTGGAACGGGGAATTGCCGCAGGTTACCGGAAACAGCAGTTCGCTGATTGATTTGGAAGAAAAATAATAAAGGGGCGGCAATCGAAAGGTTGCCGCCTTTCGTTCTTTACTTTTGGCGTTTTGTGTATTATAATAGGAAAAAGATTTTTCCGAAAGGGTGCTTGCAATGAAATATTTAGTGGTATTATGTGACGGCATGGCGGATACGCCCAATCCGGCGCTGGACGGCAAAACGCCGATGATGTGCGCCGACAAACCGTTTATGGACGGTCTGGCAAAAACGGCGCGGGTCGGTATGTGCCGCACGGTCGCGGACGGTTTGAAACCCGGCAGCGACGTTGCCAATCTGTCGGTCATGGGGTATGATCCCAAGATTTGTTATACGGGACGTTCTCCGTTGGAAGCCGCGTCGATCGGCATTGATCTGAAAGATACCGACGTGACCCTGCGCTGCAATATCGTCACCCTTTCCGATGCGGATAATTATGAAGATAAGACCATGGTGGACTATTGTTCGGGCGATATTTCGTCTGCCGAAGCCGCCGAGATCATCAAAACGGTCGAAGAAAACTTCGGCAATGAAATTTACCGCTTCTACGCCGGCGTCAGCTACCGCCATTGCCTGGTAGTCGATCACGGTACGACCGATCTGGGCGAAATGACGCCGCCGCACGATATCAGCGGACGGGTCATCGGTGAATATTTGAGTAAATCGCCCAACGCCGCGCCGCTGATCGATTTAATGAAACGCAGTTATGACCTTTTGAAAGATCATCCCGTCAATCTCGCGCGCCGCGCGAAGGGACTGAACGAAGCCAACTCCATCTGGCTGTGGGGTGAGGGAACCCGACCCGCCGTTGAAAACTTCAAAGAAAAGAACGGTGTTTCGGGATGTGTCGTCAGCGCGGTCGACCTGCTGAAAGGGATCGGCAAATGCGCCGGTATGGAAGTGCCGGAAGTCGACGGCGCGACCGGTTATCTCGATACGAATTTCGAAGGGAAGACCGATGCCGGTATCGAGGCGTTCAAACGCGGAACCGATCTTGTCTACCTGCATTTTGAAGCACCGGACGAATGCGGCCACCGTGGTGAGGCGGAAAATAAAGTCCGCTCGATCGAGGCGATCGACAGCCGGGTGCTGGGCAGAATTTTGCCCTATCTTGAAACCTGCGGGGAAGACTACCGCATTCTCATCATGCCGGATCATCCGACGCCGCTGGACATCCGCACCCATTCCCGCAACCCGGTTCCGTTTTTGCTGTTCGACAGCCGCTGTACCGAAGAAAACGGCGTGGCCTGCTTTACCGAAGAAACCGCCGGTGCGACCGGAATATTCGTGGAGCACGGCCCCGATATGATGAAGATGCTGCTGGAAAAATAAAAAAATATAATTTTTTGCTTTACATTTCGGAAACGTTGTGATATACTATGTAAGCTACCGTATTCTGCGCTTTCGGCGTCTGCCGCTTTGCGGAGATCACTCAAACGGCCTTTGGCTCGGATTACGGCGTATTTTTTAAAAGAAGGAGTGAACTTGTCATGACCAAGGAACAGAAACAGCAGATCATTGCCGAGTACGCAACCCACGAAGGCGACACCGGTTCTCCGGAAGTCCAGATCGCGTTGCTGAACACCCGTATCAATGAACTGAACGAACACCTGCGTGTTCATCCGAAGGATAACCATTCGCACCGCGGCCTTCTGAAAATGGTCGGTCACCGCAGAAACCTGCTGGCCTACCTGCAGAAGAACGACATCGAACGTTATCGTTCCATCATCAAGCGTTTGGGTATTCGTAAGTAAGCAACCACGGCAGGCCGGGCTTTGGTCCGGTCTGCTTTGTTGTTTGAAAAAGCGGAAGATTTACGATTTAGCGGTAAATCGAGCGCCCGAAAGGGTACGGACGTTGGATTTATTGCTAACCGTTAAATCTTCTGAAAAAAGAAAGAGAAAAGGAGATTTTTAGTTATGATCACAAGCACTGCAGCAAAGTTTGATGACTACAAGGTTTACGAAATCACCATTGCCGGCCGCCCGTTCAGACTGGAAACCGGTAAAATGGCACAGCTGGCAAACGCGGCATTTATGGCCTGCTATGGCGAGACCCGTGTGCTCTGCACCGTTACCGCGTCGGCGAAACCGCGCGAGGGAGTTGATTTCTTCCCGCTGTCGGTTGATTATGAAGAAAAAATGTACTCGGTAGGCCGCCTGCCCGGCTCGTTCCAGCGCCGTGAAGGCCGCGCTTCCGAAAAGGCGATCCTTGCCGGCCGTTGTATCGACCGCCCGATCCGCCCGCTGTTCCCGAAAGATATGCGGAACGACTGCTCGGTCGTTGCTACCGTTATGTCGGTCGATCCCGACTGCTCGCCCGAAATCGCGGCGGCAATCGGTGTTTCCGCCGCCATCGCTGTTTCCGATATTCCGTGGGACGGTCCGATCGCTTCCACCAACGTCGGTCTGGTTGACGGTGAAATCGTCATTAACCCGACTTTGGAACAGCGCGCCAAGACCGATTTGACCCTGACCGTTTCTTCTACTGCCGATCTGGTCGCGATGATCGAAGCCGGCGGTAATGAAATTCCGGACGATCAGATGTTTGACTGCATCATGGCAGGTCACGAAGTCAATAAGGAAATCGTCGCTTTCATCAACGGCATCGTTGCCGAAATCGGCAAACCGAAGTTTGCCTTTGAATCCAGCAATCCCGATCCGGCGATCATGGAAGAAATTGAAGCGTTCTGCATCGAAGACGTCAAAAAAGCGCTGGATACCGATGATAAAAACGTCCGTGACGCCGCTTTACTGCCCATCTATGACGCTGTTCACGCCAAATATGACGAACAGTTTGAAGGTAACGAAGCCAAACTGGACGAGATCATGTACCTCATTCAGAAACACGTTGTCCGCGCATGGTTGAAGGACGAGCATAAGCGTGTTGATGGTCGTTCCATTGACCAGATCCGTCCGCTGGCCGCCGAAATCGATCTGCTGCCGCGCGCACACGGTTCGGGTATGTTCTCCCGCGGACAGACCCAGGTGCTGTCGGTCGCGACTCTGGCTCCGATGAGCGAAGCCCAAAAACTGGACGGCCTGGATGAAGACACCCAGAAACGTTATATCCACCACTACAATTTCCCGTCCTACTCGGTCGGCGAAACCAAACCGTCACGCGGCCCCGGCCGTCGTGAGATCGGTCACGGTGCTTTGGCGGAACGCGCATTACTGCCGGTCATTCCGAGCGTGGAAGATTTCCCGTATGCCATCCGTGTCGTGTCCGAAGTGCTTTCCTCCAACGGTTCCACCTCGCAGGGCTCTATCTGCGGTTCCACCCTGGCTTTGATGGCCGCCGGTGTTCCGCTGAAAGCGCCGGTTGCCGGTATTTCCTGCGGTTTGATCACCGGGGACGAAGGTGTTTACGGTGACTTTATGACCATGGTCGATATCCAGGGTCTGGAAGATTTCTACGGCGATATGGACTTTAAGGTCGCCGGTACCAAAAAGGGTATCACCGCGATTCAGATGGACTTGAAAGTTCACGGTCTGACCCCCGAAATCATCAAAGAAGCATTTGCCAAGACGCATGAAGCCCGCGAATATATCCTGGACGAAGTCATGCTGAAAACCATCGACGCGCCGCGCACCGAACTGTCGAAGTACGCGCCGAAGATGCTGACCACCACGATCAATCCCGACAAGATCGGTGATGTTATCGGTAAGCAGGGCAAAGTTATCCAGTCCATTCAGGAACAGTGCGAATGCGAAATCACCATTGAAGAAGACGGTCACGTTTACGTTGCCGGTTTGGATATCGAAAAGGCACAGCAGGCGGTCGACATTGTCAACCTCATTGCCAACGATCCCGAGATCGGTGCCATCTATTCCGGTAAAGTCACCCGTCTGATGACCTTCGGTGCTTTTGTCGAAATCGCGCCGGGTAAAGAAGGTCTTGTCCACATTTCCAAACTGGACGTCAAGCGCGTTGAAAAGGTTGAAGACGTTGTCACCGTCGGCGATCAGGTACTGGTCAAGGTTACTGAAATCGACGATCAGGGACGTATCAATCTCTCCCGTCGTGACGCTTTGGTCGAAGTCAACGGTGCTGTTGTGGAAGAAGGAGCCGACGAGGTTCCGGAACGCCCGCGCCGCAATAATGACCGCCGTGGTCACGGCCGCCGCCACGAATAATCCGACGGCAATAATAACCGTAAAAAACCCGCATCCAAATTTTGGATGCGGGTTGCTTTTTTATATTGCTTTATGCGTTTTTAACAATGATGCATTCATACGGTTTTACGGTGTTGCCCGTTCCCGTTGTGTAAAGAACGGTGCCGTCTACGGTCATCTCGTTGTTCGAGCAGTTTAGAACCAATTTCAGCGTGTCGCGTTTCAAGGTAACTACACGCTCGTTTTCTTCAAATTCCATTTCTGCGCCTAAAATTTCGGGGTTTTCTTTCCGAATCTTGATCAGCTCTTTAATGGCGTAGTAAATGGAATCTTTATCTTTCAGGTTATCCTCTAACGTGATATCGTTCGCGGTATTGACCGGCAAATAAAGCTTGTTTTCGTCGCAGGTCGAAAAACCGTCATTCTTTTCGTGATTCCACTGCATCGGGGTGCGGGTGCCGGTCCGGCCGTAGCCGCCGTCCTTGTTGGGCAGTTCGGTAAACTTCATCTGAATTTCGTCACCGTAGTAGATGAACGGAATGCCCGGCATCATAAACATAAAGGCGTAGTACATTTTCAACCGTTTGGTGTCTAAGTAGTTGGAAATTCGGGTCGTGTCGTGGTTGCCCGAAATCATCCCGAGATAACCGCCCAATTTCACCGATTGTTCATACCGCCACGCAAGGTCTTTTCTGATGAATTCAAACCCGCCGCCGTTGAGAAACGCCACTCCGCGGGAATCTTCGGTGTTGCGCACCATTCTGTGGTAGAAATTGCCCCAGTCATCCAACACAAAGTCGCAATCGAAACCGGCGGTAAAGCTCATTTCCGGGTTGCTCCATTCGCTGACGACGAACGCGTCGGGGTACTCTTTGCGCACCTTTTCGAAAATGTACTGCCATACCTCGATGGTCGCCTTCTTTTCGGGATCGTTTTTAACAAGATAAGCGGCCATATCCGCGCGGAAACCGAAAGCACCGCGCTTTAACCAGAATTTCATAAAGTCAACGATGTAATCCCTTGCTTTCAGGGTGCGTTCATCTTTGTAGGACATCTGCCAGTTGGGCAGTTCCACGTTGTAAAATCCGAAGTTGAACGCCGGCTGAACCGAGAAAAAGTTGATCAGGTAGTTGCCGTTTCTCGGGTGCCGTCCGGAAACCAGACGGTAGCCCTCGTCCAGACACCAGACGTTGTCGCTCCAGATAAACAGGTCAGAGCATTCGTTGTGTTCGTATTCGCCCGATTTCAAAAAGTCCTTGTTTTCGTCGCTGGCGTGACCGGCAACACAGTCGATCACGATTTTGATACCCTGCTTGTCGGCTTCTTTCACCAACTCGTCAAAATCGGCCAGCGTGCCGAATTTCGGGTCGACGTCAAAAAAGTCGGCGACGTCGTAACCGCCGTCCTTAAAGGGGGAGGTAAAGAACGGGTTGATCCAAATCGCGTTGCAGCCCAATTCTTTGATGTAGGGCAGCTTTTCTTTGATGCCGTTCAGATCGCCGATGCCGTCCCCGTTCGAGTCATAAAAGCTGGTCGGATAGATCTCGTAAAAGATCAGATCCTTGAATTTTTCATTTCTTACAGCCATAAAAATCCCTCCGTCTTATGTGAATAAACTGCACGATCATTATAACATTCGGCACAATTTCTGTATACAAAAAATTACGCAAAAAACTATAAATAATTACGCAAAAGGAGAAGCTGTTGCGTAATCACGATGCGCATAAATCAAAGATTGACGTTCGGATTGTCGGTGCGGTCTAATAAATAGTCGATGCTTACACCGTAATATTCCGATAATTTGATCAAAACTTCGGCGGTCAGCGAAATAACACCGGTTTCGTATTGAGAATAGGTATTTTGCGAAACATTCAGTATTTTGGCAAGATCTTTTTGCCGGATATCCCGGTCTTCCCGGATGCTTCGCAGGTTCTTGAATTGCATGAAATCACCCCGGCAATATTATGCCGTATCTGTAATAAAGATATTGACTTTTATCTGTAATACAGATATAATGAAAAATACAACAATGCAAATATTGGCTATTTTCAAAAAACATAAAGCTTTGGGACGGCTTTTGAGAATAATTGGTATTGTGTTGCGTATATCAATGGAAAATGGGAGGTTTTTTATGAAAAAGACAATAGCGACTG
>JAZUFP010000079.1:0-4119 GCA_045640765.1 Acutalibacteraceae bacterium | reverse complement strand
GAGATCATGGCGTGCATCATCTTAAAAGAGGGCGCTGAATGCACCGCTGATGAAATGAAGGCGTTTATCGCCGCCAGCATGGCGCGTCATAAGGTACCGCGGTACGTTGATTTCGTGGACAGTTTCCCGATGAACGCCGCCGGCAAGATCTTGAAATATCAGATGCGGAAAGACGCGATCGAAAAATTGGGTCTGCAAAAGGCCAACAGCGTGGTGACGGCGTAATGGTGCAGGGCATGGAATGTATTGATATGCACTGTCATATCTACCCCGAAGCCATTGCCGCGAAAGCCGTAAAAGGGACAGGTTCGTTTTACGACCTGCCCTTGCTTTATGCCGGAACGGCGGACGACCTGCGGCGGCAGATGCGCACCCACGGGATCGATCACGCCGTTGTGCAGTCGGTCGCGACCACGCCGGCGCAGGTGAAAAGTATCAACGAATTCATCGCGCGGACGGTGGAAAACGCGGACGATCTGACGGGACTTGGCACGCTGCACCCCGACAGTACCGATCTCGCCGGGGATTTCCGCCACCTGATGGGTCTGGGTCTGAAAGGGGTCAAACTGCACCCCGATATCCAGGGGTTCAAGATCGACGATTACCGTTGTCTTAAAATTTACGAACTGTGCGAACGGGAGAACGTTCCCATTCTCATGCACTGCGGAGACAGCCGGTACGACTATTCCAACCCCAACCGGCTGGCGCCCGTGTTGAAGATCTATACCGGGCTGACCGTGGTCGGCGCCCATTTCGGCGGCTGGTCGGTCTGGGACGACGCTTTGCGTGAACTGGCGGGACTGCCCAATCTGTACGTGGACTGCTCGTCCAGTTTTTCCTACTTCACGCCCGAACGCGCGCTGGAAGTCATCCGGCGGTACGGCGCGGAGCACGTGCTGTTCGGTACCGACTATCCCATGTGGGATATCGGAAAAGAACTGGATTTTCTGTTGTCGTTAGACCTTGACGAAAACGAAAAAAAGTGTATACTTAATATGAATGCGAAAAAAATATTCTCTATCGGAGGAAAATGACATGGCTGATTACAAAATCGAAACCAAATGCGTCCAAAGCGGTTACACCCCGGCGAACGGCGAGCCGCGCGAGATCCCCATTATTCAAAGCACGACCTTCAAATACGCCACCAGTGAGGAAATGGGCAAACTGTTCGATCTGGAAAAGGACGGTTATTTTTACACCCGTCTGCAAAATCCGACCAATGACCACGTCGCGGCCAAGATCTGCGCGCTGGAAGGCGGTACCGCCGCCATGCTGACCTCTTCGGGTCAGGCGGCGTCCTTCTTTGCCGTTTTCAACATTGCTTCGGCAGGCGATCATATCGTTTCGTCCTCCTCCATTTACGGCGGCACCTACAACCTGTTTGCCGTTACCATGAAGCGCATGGGAATCGATTTTACCTTTGTTTCCCCCGACTGCACGGAAGAGGAACTGAACGCGGCGTTCCGCCCCAATACCAAAGCGGTATTCGGTGAAACCATCGCCAACCCGGCACTGACCGTGCTGGATATCGAAAAATTCGCCAACGCGGCGCACGCGCACGGCGTTCCGCTGATCGTGGATAACACCTTCCCGACGCCCATCAACTGCCGTCCGTTTGAATGGGGTGCCGATATCGTCACCCATTCGACCACGAAATACATGGACGGTCACGGCGCGGCGGTCGGCGGCTGTATCGTCGATTCGGGCAAATTCGACTGGACGAAATACCCCGACAAGTTCCCCGGCCTTTGCACCCCCGACGACAGTTATCACGGCGTGACCTATACCGAGCGTTTCGGTCTGGCGGGCGCGTTCATCACCAAAGCCACCGCCCAGCTGATGCGTGACTTCGGCTCGATCCAATCGCCGCAGAACGCGTTTTACCTGAATCTGGGACTGGAAAGTCTGCACGTCCGTATGAAACGCCACTGTGAAAACGGTCTGGCAGTCGCGACCTTCTTGAAAAACGATCCGCGCGTTTCGTGGGTGACCTATCCGGGACTGGAAGGCGACCGTTATTATGACATGGCGAAGAAATATCTGCCGAACGGCACCTGCGGTGTCGTCAGCTTCGGCGTCAAGGGTGGGAGAAAAGCCGCCGAGGCGGTCATGAAAAACCTGAAACTTGCCGCGATCGAGACCCACGTTGCCGACGCGCGCACCTGCTGTCTGCATCCGGCCAACGCCACCCACCGTCAGATGAACGACGACGAACTGGCGGCGGCAGGCATTTCCCCCGATCTTGTACGGTTCTCCTGCGGACTGGAAAACAGCGAAGACCTGATCGCCGACATTTCGCAGGCACTGGATCATATCAACGACTAATCAAGGAGTTTTTTATTCATGCCGATCAAAATTCCGAACGACCTGCCCGCCGTTAAAACGCTGAATGACGAAAACATTTTCGTCATGACCGAAACGCGCGCCATTACGCAGGATATTCGTCCGCTGAAAATTTTACTGCTGAATTTAATGCCGAAAAAGATCGAAACCGAGACCCAACTGACCCGTCTGCTGGGCAACTCGCCTTTACAGGTCGATCTGGAACTGATCCACACCAAAAGTCATCAGTCGAAAAACACGTCGAAAGAGCATCTGCTGTCCTTTTACAAGACCTTTGACGACGTGAAAGACCGCACGTTTGACGGAATGATCATCACCGGCGCCCCGATCGAGCATCTCCCGTTCGAGGAGGTCGAGTACTGGGACGAACTGTGTGAGATCATGGAGTGGAGCAAAACCCACGTCCACAGCACGTTCCATATCTGCTGGGGCGCGCAGGCGGGACTGTATTATCATTTCGGGGTGCCGAAATATCCGCTGGACAAAAAACTGTTCGGCATTTTCGAGCACACGGCGGATTATAAGCAGTCCATTTTACTGCGCGGGTTTGACGATACGTTTTACGTTCCCCATTCGCGGCACACCACCGTTTTGCGGGAGGATATCGAAAAAGTGCCGCAGCTGAAAATACTGGCATCCGGTAAAGAATCCGGGGTTTACATCACCACGACCGAGGGCGGACGGCAGATCTTTATTACCGGCCATTCGGAGTATGACGCCAATACGCTGAAAAACGAATACGTGCGTGACGTGAACGAGGGCAAGCCGATCGAGATCCCGAAAAATTATTTTCCCGATGACGATCCGACCAAAGACCCCGTTGTCCGCTGGCGTTCCCACGCGAACCTGCTGTATTCCAACTGGCTGAACTATTTTGTGTATCAAACCACCCCGTACGATATTTCGGAAATTAAATAATACACCCATAACAGAATGTGTCATCGCGAGCCGCTTGCGGCGCGGCGATCCATTACTTTACGCAAAAAGATGCGACTTTACGCTTTTTCGCCTTTGGTCTTTATTGTACACAGAGGTTTTCATGTGGATTTCTTCGCTTCGCTCGCAATGACACCTTGTTCGTGACGCGCATAAAAACACCCGCCGTTCCGAGGAACGGCGGGTGTTTTATACCTTATAATAATGTAACGGAACAAACCGCAAAAAAAGGAAACATTTACCCGTTGGCGATCCTTTTCTTGGCGCAGACCAAATCGCGCACGTCGACCGTGCCGTCGGTGTTGTAATCGGCGGAAGCGGAAATTTCCTCTTTGCCCAACAGCGCCCGCATCAGCCGCACCATATCGTCGGTGGTGGGAACGGGCGCAATGCCACCGTTTTGCACCGTAACGGTAAAGGTGGTGCTGACCCACAAATAGGTCAGGGTGACCGTTTTGGTGCCGGGGGCGGAAAAATCATCGCACGTAATTTCGCAAAAATCATCGTAATACCATTCCAACCGCTTGTTGGGCAGATAAACGGCAACGATCAACCCTTCAACGTTCAATTCTTCGCCGACGTTGTAAACCACCTTGTCCGGCACCGAAAAGACCTTCATTTTAACAGGCATCGAAACAAACGGATGCCCATTTGCCGCAGCATACCGTTCGGCCTCGCTTCCCGGCTCGCCGTAAATGGTAATGGAACAATTCTTAAACGCATTCTCGCCGATACTCGTCACGTTGCTTTTAATGATAACTTTGGTGATTTTCGTGCAGGAATCAAATATCCTTTCCGGAATTTTTTCCACAGAATCCCCAAAAGTCACGGTAATGCCGG
>JAZUFP010000078.1:0-2052 GCA_045640765.1 Acutalibacteraceae bacterium | reverse complement strand
CTTGTAATCGCGAAGGTTTTTGCTGTGACCCGTTCAATATAAAAAATGATCTCCTGTACAAATAAAACCCCGGCGGAAGTAATTACTCCGCCCTGGGTTTGCGGTTTTTTGAATCGGCAGGATGTGATCCTGAAAATTTATAACTGCTCAAAAGCGCGGACGCCTTTGGTACGCATCCATTGATCGAGCCAACGGACGACCAGCGCCAGCAAAATAATGCAGACGCACAGGAACTGGTAACCTTCCAGTTTGTCCCGCAGCAGATAATATCCGCCGCCCACAAGGATCGGAATGATCCAGCCGGCAAGCATGGCGATCAGTACGTTGGTGCTTTGTTTGATCGGTGTGGTTTCGTTCGTCCAGGTAAGATTCGGACGCAGGATCCCGAGCATCAGTCCGAACTGCGCGGTGAACTGAACGTATATCCAGATAAACGCGATATTCAGGACGGTCATGGTGAGATCCTGTTTCAGAATCAGACAGCAGGCAATATTACAGATCAGCGCCGGAATGATATTCAGCCATACGTGCAGTTTCCTTTTGGCGTTCAGAATGTCAATGGACGGGACCGGCATGGTGCGGATGATCCACAGATTTTTTCCCTCCAACGATACCGACGGGGTAGAGATCACGTTCATTCCGGTGATCATGCAGGTTATCGCAAGGATCCCGATCGGAACGATGGCTTCCGCTTCGGGCAGCATCATTTGAAGTACGGTCAGCAGCCCGTTGACCGTGTCCCGTTTGATCAGCACGATCACGGGTATAATCAATAAAAACAGAATGCCGAGTCCGCTGTTGAGCATATAGGTCGGACTGGCGGTAAACCGTTTCAGTTCGCGGCGGAACAGGGCGGATTTCGATCCGTGCGCTTTTTCGGCAACGCCCTTGTATTCCGACTTCTTCGTGCCGTTGTCAGCCGTGGCAATGTGAATGAAACTTTTGGACAGTATCCAAAAGCAAAGGACGGCAAGCACGGCGGTCACACCGCAGAAAATCAGCATGGCGCCGATTTTTCCGTCGGCGGCCTGCCCTAACTGGTAAATGAAATTTGCCCATGTTTTTAAGGAATTCCCGATTTTTTCACTGTTGCTGATCAGCGATTGCAGCAGGTCGTTCATATTGAAGCATACCAGATAGTATAATCCTAAAAAAGCAACTGCGATAATGGCGGTCAGAATACCTTTGTTTTTCAGCCGTTTGGCGATCAGCGCCACCAGCCACCCTAACAGACAGGTCAATACCGTTACAAAAAGGGAAATGATAAAGATCAGTAATATACTGAAAATGATCGAAAGTACCGGCGTTTTGCCGATGATCAGCCGGCAAACGACCGTCGGAATCCAAACACTGCCGCTGTACAGCAGACTCATGCCGTAGACCAGTATGATGCGTGACAGCAGAATGGTCGCAGGCGGAATGGGCATGGAAAGCAGAAAATCATTGTCCTTTGCGGAATAAAGCGCGGTAAAGGTGTTGAACACACTGCCGAACGTTCCGAACAGAATGGAGATCATCGCCATTAACGAAAAGTACAGCCAGCCCGCGCCGATCCCGATCAGGGAATCACCCAACAAGAACGCGACCGCGAAAAAGATGCCGCACAGGAACAGCATCAAAAGGGCAAACAGTGAAAAAAGCGTGACCGTTCCGCCTTTGGAACGTGCTTTTCCGTTTTTGGCGTTGACAAAATAGGATCGGAACAGTTCCATGAACTGTTTTCTGATCAGCGTTTTTAACATCATTATTCCTCCAATTCAAGGAAGACCGATTCAAGTGATTCGTCGCCTTTGACCTCTTCGGTGGTGCCGCACCGGATCAGCTTGCCGTTTTTGATAATGGCGATCTTATCACACAGTTTTTCCGCGACTTCCAGCACGTGGGTCGAAAAGAAGATGGCACCGCCCGCGTTGCAGATCTCGTGCATGATCTCTTTAAGAATATGGGAAGCTTTTGGATCCAGCCCGACGAACGGTTCATCCATGATCACCAGCTTCGGTTGATGGATCAGCGCGGAAATAATAACGAGTTTTTGCTTCATACCGTGGGAAT
>JAZUFP010000077.1:0-3864 GCA_045640765.1 Acutalibacteraceae bacterium | reverse complement strand
TGACGTAGACCGTCTTGTCAACGTAACGTGAAATCGTCACCGCGTCCGCCAGCAGATGGCAGGGCGGGGTGTCAATAATGATATAGTCGAAATGCTTTCGGGAAGATCCGATGATATGTGCCAGCCGAGCATCTGTTAACAATGACGTCGGATCATCAAAAATCTCGTCGTCCGCGAAAACGTACAGCGAGGTGTCCGGAACGTGCAGAAAACGCACTTTATCTACTTCGTTTGCCAGGTAGTGGCCAAGTCCGTTTGAAGGGGTCGTAAGGTTCAGTATGTGTTTCGCACTCGGTCCGCGCAGATCGGCGTCGATCAGTAAAACTTTCTTATCGTCGCGCGCCAGCGAAAGTGCGATATTGGTTGAAATTGAACTTTTTCCCTCTGAGGGAACGGTACTGGTGACAAGGATCACTTTATCGTTTTCGGAAAGTTTGCGGATCAGATTCAGACGCAATAACCGGAAAGATTCGCTGAACGGGGAATCGGAATCCTTTTTTGTGATCAAAAGTCCGGTTTCTTTGCTGACTGCACGCCGCTTGATCGGGACGTCCGGTACGTGACTGAGACAGTTCAGGTTCAGCATTTTTTTGACGTCATCGGAACTTATAACGGTTTTCCGAAGCATCGCCAACAGCACCAAAAGACTAAGACCGATCAGCAGACCGATGCCGGCCCCGATTGCGCTATCCCGTTTCCACGAAAAAGAGTTGAATGGCGCTGTCGGCAGAACGGGTTCTTTACTGATACGAAGCTGTGTGTCGCCGATCACTTGCTGACTGACTTGGGGATATACGTCAATAACGGCCCGAATGACGTTGTAGGCATCCTGCGGAACGGAACTGGTGACATCCAACACGAAAAGACTGGTTTCTGCAACCGACGTTGCGGTGATGGATCCCGGAATATACGGTGTGCCGAGTTCTTGCTGAAGGAGTTGCTGCATTACATCGGATTCCAGAAGATTCGGGAAGGTTTTTGCGGCAAGTTCGGCGGCTGTATTGCCGAAGTAGTGACCGGAATTGTTCAAAATATCCGTGTTGCCATTGTAACTGACACGTACTTCAAAAACCGCCTCGGTTTTATAAAGCGGGTGAAACTGCCGCCGGGATATCAGGAATGCCAGACCGCCGCCGATCACGGCGAGAATGAGCAACAGCGCCCAAAAACGGCGCAGTAGCATCAGCACAGTCCGGTATCGGAATCCCACCAAATCGTGTTGAGAAGATTCTTCTTTTCTTTGCTTTTCCATAAAATACCTCTCGGAAATGATCAGTTGTTTTTATCGGATTTATGACCGGCAGAATTTGATCTGCCATAGCGTCCGTATTTGCCGTATTTTCCATACTTTCCATACTTTCCGTATTTTCCATGGCCATAGCCGTAACCGTAACCGTACCCGTAGCCATAGCCATAGCCATACCCGTAGCCGTGTGAACGCCCGGAAAGATGCCGTACGTCATTGAAAATGTAACCGAGGAAATTTGCTTTTCCGCTACGCAGCGCGTCGATCGTGTCGTTGATCTGCGGTGCCGGAACGATATCCTGCCTGACCACTAATACGGAAGCGTCGGCAAGATCGCTTAGACTTTCACCGTCGGTGAAAAAGCCGAGCGGGGGAGTATCGATAATGATATAATCAAACTGTTCACGGGCAGTATTGAGAAAATCTTTGAAATAAGCGGAATATACCGTTTCGATCAGTTCCGGATAGGCATGATCGTTCAACAGTGCGATCAAACCGGTATCAGGATCAGTATGCGCTGATCCGAGAATTTCTTCGGTACTTGCTCTGCGAGTGAGCAGGTCACCGAGATTTTCTTTCACTTTTGCGCTTAAAATAACATACTGGACCGGTCGGCGAAGATCAAGGTCTATAAAGAGGACGGAATTGTTTTTTGATGCAATGGAGAGTGCGGTGTTTACAGCCAGCGTTGATTTGCCTTCCGCCTGCATGACACTTGAAAAAATGAAAATGTTACTGCCTTTGCTATGTTCGTGTTCAAACTTTGCCGCGATACGGTGGATCGCTTCTGCGAAAGAAAAACTGATTGCCGGGGAAGTGATGATCAGGTTGCGTTTTCGCCTGCGTTTGGCAGAACGTTCATGCGGAATGGTCGTGATGATATGTGCATCCAGTTTGTTTTTTGCGCTCGTTGTATTCTGAATGGTATCGTTTCGCAAATAGATATATATCAGTGCCGCAATCATCAATACGCCAAAACCGCCGGCGGCTGCCAAAGCGATTTTTTTGGTGTTGTAAACCCGGGAAACAATGACTGAAAGTATGGGGGTATTCAACGGCGTCAAAACAGCTGTGGCTGAAACGTAATCGGAAAGATCGGCGTAGTTGGTGATAATTGCCTGAATGATTTCCAAAGCACTTTTCGGGGAAGAGGATTTCGCGGTGACGGTGATCAGATTGGTTTCTTCCAGTTGTTCGGCGGTAATGGTACCGTTGAAATTATTGCCGATGGTGTTTTGAACGGCTTCGCTCATTACGTCGCTTTGCAGCAATTCCGAATAAATCGCCGCAACTTCGGCGGCAATGGTGGCATCGTCAAAATATGAGATCGCGCTGTCGGTGCGGGAGCGCACGGCGAACGTCACTCTGCTTTGATAAGAAGTGGAGAGGATCCCCTGTGTAACGGCAATACTTCCCATAGCGCCGATCAAAGCGGCCATGATGATAAGCCAGAATTTTCGCAGCAACATCCGCAGAATACACAGTGGTTCGATTTCCGACCACTTGGCAAAAGTTGATTGATTACTCATTATGAATCCTTTCTTATCTTACGACGACGGTCAGATATGCCGTGTCACTTTGGTGGCTGTATGTTACGGTATATGTACCGACCTTTTCGGTATTGACGGAAGACTGGATCTGAATATCCTTTTTCGGGATCGCGGAGCCGTCGGAATTTTTGGCGGAACGCAGATAGGCATTCGGATCAAAGTCGCCGTTTTCCGGAACGTAAACAATATACTGTTTCAACAGTATTTTTGATGAAGAAAGGGTGTTCCCGATACATACCGGCAGGGTCAGACTTTCCGTGTCACCCATGCTGTTGCTGACCTGAACGTTTACACTGTAGACGCCGATGTAATTGGTGTTGATGTTCTGGGACGTGATCCGGATTGAGGAGGTAATGTCACCGTCTATCACGTCGGTGGCTGTCAGACGGTCCAGCAGCGTTACGGTTTCGCCCATCGGATATACCAGCGGTTTTGAAAGTGAAAACTGCGGTTTTTCATAATCCGTATAATGCAGCGTACGCTGATAGGATGCCATGTTATTGGAAGAATCAAAAACAATGTAACTGATCTGCGCGGTATCCTTTGTGATCAGGTGCGTGACCCCTTTGATCAGAATACTGTCGGTAATATCCCCGTCCCGGTCATCGGTAGCGGTAACACCTTTCAGCAGATCTTTATCGGTATGCTTGACCGAAATGTCCAGCGTGTCCATATCACAACGGATGACCGGCGGAGTGCGGTCAACATATTTCCGGTTGTAATAGGTCGATCCGACACAAGCCAGCAACGAAAGGACAAACAAAATAACGGTAATTCGCTGTAATAATTTCATGGCAATATCCTTTTCTTTCAAGTGGGGGAAAGCATCGGCCGGTTACGGCAGATGCGCTCCGGATTTTCTTCTAACAGGATCTCGGCGTATACAGGATCGTAATTTTCTTCAATAAAAGCGCGTACCCCCGAAAGTGTTGGCGTTCTTTCGTCAACCGCGTGCGCGTCGCTTGCGACAACATGGGCAAGACCGCACGAAAGGATCCAGTCGGCGGTACGTTCGGCCGCCGGACCGGGCCGCCCCAGGATGCTGGCTTTGTTCATTTGAATAACGAC
>JAZUFP010000076.1:0-3351 GCA_045640765.1 Acutalibacteraceae bacterium | reverse complement strand
AATAACGACCCAGCATCATAAAGTCGGCGCCCATCGCCAAAGCAAGGGTGATATGATGATCGTGCACAATTCCGCCGTCAGAGCATACCGGAACATAAATACCGGTTTCTTCGAAATATTCATCACGCGCTTTGCAGACTTCGATCAATGCAGTGGCTTGTCCGCGACCAATGCCTTTGGTTTCACGGGTGATACAGATCGAACCGCCGCCGATACCGACTTTGACAAAATCCGCGCCGGCATCTGCCAGGAAACGGAAACCTTCGGCGTCTACCACGTTTCCGGCACCGACTTTAACGGTGTCACCGTAATGATCGCGGATCCAGGTGATCGTCTGCTCCTGCCAGGCCGAAAAACCTTCGGAAGAGTCGATGCAGAGTACGTCCGCACCGGCTTGCAACAACAGCGGAACACGGGTGGCGTAATCGCGGGTATTGATTCCGGCACCGACAACATAACGTTTATGCTGATCCAAAAGTTCAAGCGGATTCTCCTTGTGCGCGTCATAGTCTTTTCGGAAAACAAAATATTTTAGATGACCGGTCGCGTCAACGATCGGCAGGGAGTTGAGCTTATGATCCCAGATGATATCATTTGCGATTTTCAAAGTGGTGTCTTCCGGCGCAACAATCAGATTTTCGCGCGGGGTCATAAAGGAAGAGACAGGAGTGTCAGGCGCCATACGGCTGACACGGTAATCGCGTTCGGTAACAATGCCCAATAAAATACCGTTTTCCGTACCGTCATCAGTAACGGCAACGGTGGAATGATCGGTACGTTCTTTCAGCGCCAGAATATCGGCAAGTGTGCTTTGTGGGGTGACATTGGAATCACTGACAACAAAACCGGCTTTGTACGATTTTGCGCGTGCGACCATGGCGGCTTCGTTTTCGGCGCTCTGTGAACCGTAGATGAAAGAAACACCGCCTTCACGGGCAAGCGCTACGGCAAGACGGTCGCCGGAAACCGACTGCATAATGGCGGAGGTCATTGGGATATTCAGAGAAATTGCAGGTTCTTCACCTTTTTTGAATTTGACTAATGGAGTTTTCAAACTGACGTTTGACGGAATGCATTCAGCCGAGGAATACCCGGGGACCAATAAGTACTCATTAAATGTGTGTGAAACCTCTTCAAAATAAAACGCCATGATAATTTCCTCCATTTTATAAATTTTAACTATTATATACTTAATGATTGTCGTTGTCAAGCAAAATTATGTAATTACAAAATAGGTTTATGTATATAATATCTTGGCTTTTTTGTTTGAATTCTATATAATTCCATTAGAAAAACTACATGAAAGATTTGATTTGTGATGTTAAATGCTCTCGGAGTTTTGATTTCCAATCCGGAAGAAATCAGCGAGCGTGCCGCCGTGACGCTGCAGGCGAATTACTTATACGGTGTGGAAAGTTACGCTTTTTCTTATTTGGAAGTGAGAACGTATCTTGAAAAAGGATATATCAATGCGTTTCGGTGGGAAAGCGGAGAATTTATAAAAGTCCGGATTGATTTTCCGAAATATATTGACATACCTTTTGGTGTAAAGTACATTAAACAAAATTATGCGGAAGAATATGATTGGATCAAAAAACATACGATTCTGTTGGACGAGCAGGCAATCGATAAGTATAGCCTGCAAAGAGAAATGTTAACGAGTGAACTGTCGCCGTATGCGATCCCGACATTTCCGCTTACCGCGTATGACGATCTTGTTAAAATGCTTGGTGTTTTTCCACAGGCGATCATCAAACCGATGGGCGGCACCAAAGCAGCCGGTCTGATGAAGCTGGATAAACAGGATGAAACGATCTGCTATTCGACTCGTGATTGCACCGGGGAGTTTTCACGGACAGTCTTTGAAGAACATCGGAAAATGATCGGTGAGCAGGTAGTCTTTTTGTTTGAGCCGCGTTTAAATATCCTGAATGATGCCGGCAGGGCGGTCGATTTCCGTTGCCTGGTAGCACTTAACGGGAATGCGGAATGGCAGAATGTATTAACTTATGCGCGAATCGGCGGATCGAACGTGGCTTCCAATTTTTCAGACGGCGGCTCTTTGAATTTCGCTATCGAGGTTTTGGAACAGATGGTGCCGGGCATGGCTACGGAAAAACCGGATGAGATCAATGCTGTCGCATTAAAAGTGGCAAAATTCATACAAAGCCGATCCTCGTTGCTGTCTTGCAGACTGGGAATTGATATTTGCCTGGACCGTAATACCAACCGTGTCTATGTGATCGAGGCCAATGCAAAACCCGGTACCAAGTTTGTCGGTCCGTGGCCGCTGCAGCTGGTCATGGCGCAATACTATCAATATGTATTGAAAAACGGAATTACGGATAAAAATAAAACAGAGTGAGGATTTCAATGAAAAATAAAAGATTATCGTTAGGATTTTGGGTGCTGATCGCTTTGATTTTAGGTGTCGGCGTGGGGATTCTTTTACAGAATCACGGTGATATTACGACCGCGTATTTCAAACCGATCGGGGACATCTACGTTAATCTCCTGAAATTTTTGGTTGTTCCGGTTGTATTGTTCTCGATCATTGACGGTGTGGTTTCACTGGGCGGCGTGAAAAAAGTCGGATCGATCGGTTGGAAAACGGTTGTGTTTTTCCTTTCGACCACTGTTCTGGCTTCGGCGATCGGTATATTGGCAGCCCAACTGTTTGCGGCGGCTACCAACCGGAAGTTCGGATTCGCTTCAATCTTGCCTGTCGGGAGAAAACGGCAAACGCGTCGGGGATAATTTCCATTCGTTTTACGTTGTTATTATGAAGATGATGAGTATCGTTTTATGGCTGACACCGATCGGAGTTTTCTGCCTGATGACTGATGCGATCGCTGTCAACGGCGCAAAAATACTTACCAGTCTGGGAATCGTACTGCTGGCGGTTTATGTCGGTTATGTTATTCATGTTCTGCTGGTCTACGGTACTACTTTGACCGCGTTCGCACGGGTCAATCCGCTGACCTTCGTCAAAACATTATCGCCTGCTATTATCACAGCGTTTACGACGACCAATTCCAGTGCGGCGCTTCCACTGAATATTGAAGGTACTAATAATATGGGCGCGGATAAGGAAGTGACATCGTTTGTGTTGCCGTTAGGGTGTACGGTCAACAAGGATGGCGCGGCAATTTATATGTGTATTATTGCGGTGTTTATCGCAAAAGTGTATGGTGTGCCTCTGTCGGTGTCCGATTTGATGACGATCGCACTTACCGCGTCGGTTGCCTCCATCGGCAGTGCCGGAATGCCCGGCGCCGCCATGGTGATGATGACGGTCGTTCTGACCGGTGTGGGTCTGCCGGTGGAAGGTGTTGCGTTGGTCGCGGGGAT
>JAZUFP010000075.1:0-1894 GCA_045640765.1 Acutalibacteraceae bacterium | reverse complement strand
AAAATATTATATGGATAAACGCATAATTGTCAACAAAAATTATATATTTTGTTCCTTCTTTTTAGTCGGATTGCATTTTTAAGGCGCAATTTGTGCCGGATTTAGGCGTTTGCTAAAACGTTTCGGTTTTCTCGGCAGCTGTATGCAGATAAGATTAATTCGGTGTAACGTGTCACGCCGTTTGGTAAGGACGGCGGACGCTTTTATGAATAAATCAATTATGGAGGTAAACTTATGAACACAGTAAAGAAAATCCTTGCGTTGGTTCTGGTACTGGGATTGCTGTTGGTTTCGGTCGCGGTTCCCGTCGCCGCCGAAGGAACGGCACTTTATCCGAATACCGAGAACTTCTCCTGGGGCGTGAACGGCCACGGGGCTTATGGCTCGTACGGTTCCGTTTCCGTCAGCCAGCAGATCGCGCTTGCCGCAAAACTTGGGGCAAAACTCTACCGCGTAGATATTGCTGCTGTCAGGGATCTGGAAAGAATTGACGACGTTGTTATGGCTGCCAATTCTTACGGCATGGACGTTATGCTTTGTATGACCTGCGATCAGCCGAACGCGTCGACGATCGCTGCCGCGGGGGAAAATACCACGCAGTTGGCAAAAGACTTTGCTTCGATCGCCCGCCATTTCAAAACGGGTGACTTCGGCCGCGTAAAGTATTTTGAAATTTTCAACGAAACGGAAGGTATCTGCAAAATCAGCACAGGTGCCGATGCTTCCAACATCGCATCGTATGACGATGCCAAAATTACTTCTATGTATAACTGCATGAACGCCGCAAGAAGTGCTATCAAGTCGGAGATTCCCGACGCGCAGATCGTGATCAATTACGGCTATGTGCATGAACCGTATTTACAGTTACTTGCCGCAAAAGGTCTCCAATTTGATGTGATCGACCTTCACTGGTATGACAATATGAATGACGATTTCTCAAACGGTCTTGATTTTGCTTTGGATCGTTTGGACGCGATTTCCTCGCTTTCGTCCAAGCCGGTCATTATCGGTGAATTCGGTGTGAGCAACGGCAACTCCGTTTTGACAACGGAAGTTGAATCGATCATGCAAAGAGCATACGCTTCGGAAAAGGTCATCGGTGCCATTTTCTACGAGTTGCTCGATTACGGAAACGACGTCGGATACGGACTTGTATCCTGGGATTCCACAAACGGACTCGGCTCTGTCAAGTCCATCTACACGGACCTTCAAGACATGATCGGCGGAGATAACGATATCACCGCCGGTACGTACAATCGCTCGGTTAATTTCCCGTCCGGCGATGTCACAGACCGTGATGTTATCATCGATACCGGTAAGAGCCTTACCAGTGCCGGTATCACCAAATACATTTCCTTTGCGCCGCATGTCAGCGTAACACGGAATGACTATATTGAATTTGATATTTTTGTTGAAACTGATCCTTCGGTCACTTCCGCGACGTTCAATATCGGCTTCAAGTACGGTAATGAAGAAGGCCAGTGGGCGGATTCCGTTACCGTTGCGACCAACTCCTGGGTACACGTCAGTCGGTTGATCAATTCGCTTGGCTATCAAAGTGCCGGTTTCAATCTGAATGACGTCTGCGGTTTCTATGTTGATCAAAACGATGGCAATCAGGTTATCAATATTGAACATATCAAGTTCACGGGATTCACTGTTCCGGAAGAACAGAACGTGCATTATCTTGTTAAGGATCTCGGTTCCGGTTTCTTGAACTGTACCGATTTCTCGCAATATCCGAGTCACAAAATCGCTTTCGATGAGCCCGTCAATTTCTATGAGGGTGTTTATATCGAATTCGACGCTTATCTTGACAGTTCTTCGGCCGCCAATCTCTATGTCGGTGTGGCTGTCGACAGAACCGGATGGGATGCGTACAATTACACAGTCG